>NZ_JBEXUP010000099.1:0-32845 GCF_040614375.1 Nonomuraea sp. NPDC005983 | reverse complement strand
CGCCGGCCGGGGCGGTACGCCGCCACCCGCCGCCCCGCCGCGCGTCCGCGCTGACAGGCAGGGACGGGGGCTGTCATGGAGCATTTACCGTTAGGAAACTTTCCTTTAGATTTGAGGTATCCCCCCATCTGAAGGAGCACTTCATGCGAAGGACGCTCACGTTGATCGCCATGGCGGTGATCTCCATCGCCACCACGATGGTCATCGCCCAGCCGGCGCTGGCCCACGGGTACGTGAACTCGCCGCCGAGCCGTCAGGCCTTCTGCGCCCAGGGCAAGGTGCCCGACTGCGGCGAGATCATCTACGAGCCGCAGAGCGTGGAAGGGCCCAAGGGCCTGCGGAGCTGCGACGGCGGCAACGCCCGGTTCGCGCAGCTCAGCGACGAGAGCAAGCCCTGGCCCGTCACGTCGGTCGGCACCACGGTCACCTTCAACTGGGTGCTGACCGCCAGGCACGCCACCAGCACGTGGGAGTACTACGTCGGCGGCACCCGGGTCGCGGTCTTCGACGACGGCGGCAAGCAGCCACCCGCGACGCTCTCGCACACCGTGAACTTCTCCGGCTTCACGGGCAAGCAGAAGGTCCTGGCGATCTGGAACATCGCCGACACCCCCAACGCCTTCTACTCCTGCATCGACCTGCGCTTCGGTGGCGGTGGCGGCCAGCCGACGCCCACGCCGACGCCGACCCCGACCCCCACCCCCACCCCGACGCCCACTCCGACCCCGACGCCGACGGTTCCCGGCGGCACCTGGGCGGCGGGCACGGCGTACTCGGTCGGCGCCGTGGTGACCTACGGCGGGGTGACCTACCGCTGCATCCAGGCGCACACCGCCCTGCCCGGGTGGGAGCCGCCGAACGTGCCCGCGCTCTGGCAGCGGACCAGCTGACCCGCCGACGAGCGCGGACCAGCTGATCCGCCGATGAGCAGCGGGGGGCGCCGGCCGACCGGCGCCCCCCGTCACGTGGTCGGTTTGCAGGTGGGGTGGCACAGGCGGCGGGCCAGCGCGGCGAGGAAGACGTCGATGATCTCGCCCGGCTGCTGGGCCACGTGCAGGGAGCCGTTGGTCGCCAGCGTGATCGCGGACAGGCTGTCGCGGTCGACGCCGGCACCGAAGGCGATGACCACGATCTGCACGGGCTTGTTGGGGTTCCATTCGTGGTGCAGCTCGTCGAGGAGCTGCGGCAGTTTCAGGCCGCGCCCGTCGTCCTGTCCCGCGGTGATCACGAGGAGCGTGTTGTTCATCTCCTCGCGGTAGTCGCTGGAGACCTCGCGGAAACCGCCGAGTATCGCGTCGTAGAGCGAGCTCGACCGGTCGGGGTGCGCGCTGATCGTGGTGGTCAGCTGGTTCAACCGCCCACGCCGGACGAGCTGCCCCGTCTCGGGCTCGTTGATCGGCCCGAGCCCGACCAGCTCCCGGTAGCCCTTGGCCCCGCCGAGCCCGTCGGCGAACTCCCACAGGCCCATGTGCGTCGAGTCGGGGAACAGCTGGAGGCCGATCTTGGCGGCGTCCAGCGCGACGGCCACCCGGGTGGTGCCCTTCAGCGGCTCCGCCATGTGCTTGGAGGTGTCGGCCAGCACCAGGATGTTGGTCGGCGGGGCGAGCCTGCTCCACGCCTGGAGCGCGTCGTCGATGTCCTCGGACGAGACCGAGGGCCTGGTCCGGGGCGCCTCCGTGGGGATGGACGGCCCAGGGGAGATCGGCCCCTGGGCGCCGTCGCCGGACCTGAAGCCCGCCCGTCGCACCAGGTCCTGCGCCTGCGGGCCGCGCAACCAGTCGGCGAACACCGTGGACGCCTCCGCGACCGTCGCGTCCGCCGCCGTCACCACGTACGGGTAGTCGAGGTTGATCGTGCCCTCGCGCGGGTGCAGCGCGACCACGGGGTCGGCCGAGGGCTGCTGGTTGTGCGTCCACACCGACTGCTCGGGGACGATCACCACCGGGCGCTTCCAGAACGTGTGGTCGTCCACGGCGGCCAGCATGCTGCGGTAGTCGGGCGCCGAGCCGGCCTGCGCCCACCGGACGAACGCGGTCAGCGCCTTGTCGGCCGCCGCGCCCTTGCCCACCACGTCCCTGGCGGCGGCGACCGTCGCGATCCCGGCCCCCGCCAAAGACGGGTCGGGGACGCGGACGATGTCCGGTTCGTCGTCGTTGGGCGTCAGCCGTCCCCGCACGGTCGAGGGGAAGACCATCCGCCAGTTCATCTCCGTCCTGCCGACGGAGAAGCGCTGGGCGAGCGAGGCGCGGGTGGCGAACACCAGCGGCGAGGTGGCCACCACGCTCTCACCCGCGGGCAGCGCACTCGCGCCCTGCTTGCGGGCCAGCCTGATCCACGCGGACGAGTCGGCGATCCAGCCGTCGGGCCGCTCCCGGAGGACGCCCGCCCGGTCGCCGATCAGCGTGCGCAGCACCGTGGCCGGCGGCTGCTCGGTCACCTGGACGAGCACGCACCGGCCGCCCACCGAGGTGCGGGTCTCGTTGAACCGCCCGGCCGCCTCCATGGCCACCGGGGCGACGTCCACCGCGGCGGCGACGCTGACCAGAACAGGCTCTCGTGTGGAGCACAGCGCGCCGCCGCCGCCCAGGACCACCACGAGGGTGCCCGCGACGACGGCCACGACCGCGAGGCCGGCCAGCAGGCCGCGCCGTAATGCCTTCCTCCGCCGCTGCTCGGGAGCGGGAGCGGCACGGTGTTGACCCAACGGCACGGTAATCCCTCTCTCCAGGGGAGAGATGATTCTCCCCATGCCTCCCGCCGCGCGCGCAAGAGTCAGTAGAACTCGTTACATTTCGGCCAGTGGCAGTACCCGCCTGACGCTCTGGCACACCCCGTCGCTCGCCGCGGAGGCGGCCAGCCGCTCGGCGTCCGGCTCGCCGTAGTCGGTGGTGCGCTGCCTGACGGGCCTGCCGGAGACCGCGACCATCTCGCGCAACTCGCTGATCGTCTTGTACGAGCCGTTCTCGGAACCGGCCATCCGGCTGATCGTCTCCTCCATCAGCGTGCCACCGAGGTCGTTCACCCCGCCCTGCAGCACCTGGCGGCACAGGTCGTCACGGAGCTTGACCCACGAGCACTGGATGTTGTCGATCGCGCCGTGCAGCAGGATCCGGGCCAGCGCGTGCACCGCCCGGTTCTCCTGCGCGGTCGGCCCCGGCCTGGCGACACCCGCGAGGTAGATCGGAGCGCTGGTGTGCACGAACGGCAGCAGCACGAACTCCGAGAACCCGCCGGTCTCCTCCTGCAGCCGCCTGATGAGCTTGATGTGCCTGACCCAGTGCAGGTGCGTGTCGACGTGCCCGTACATCATCGTGGACGTGGTCGGGAGCCCCACCCGGTGCGCGGTCGTGATGACCTCGATCCACTCCTTGGCCGGCAGCTTGCCCTTCGTCAGCACCCAGCGCACATCGTCGTCGAGGATCTCCGCGGCCGTGCCGGGCAGCGAGTCGACCCCGGCCTCCTTGGCGGCGTGCAGCCAGTCCTCGATCGAGAGGTTCGTCCGGCTCGCGCCGTTGATGACCTCCATCGGGGAGAAGGCGTGGACGTGCATCTCGGGCGTTCTCCCCTTGACCGCCCTGGCGATGTCGAAGTACGCGGTTCCCGGCAGGTCCGGATGGATGCCGCCCTGCATGCACACCTCGGTCGCCCCGGCCAGCCACGCCTCCTCCGCCCGGTCGGCCACCTGGTCCAGGCTCAGCGTGAAGGCGTCGGCGTCGGTCCTGCGCTGGGCGAACGCGCAGAACCGGCAGCCGGTGTAGCAGACGTTGGTGAAGTTGATGTTCCTGTTGACCACGTACGTCACATCGTCGCCGGCGCTCTGGCGGCGCAGGTCGTCGGCGATGCGGGCCAGCTCGTCCAGGGCTCCCCCCTCGGCCGACAGCAGCGCCACCGCCTCGGCGTCGCTCAGCCCCGCCGGGTCGGCCTCCGCCCTCCTGAGCGCCTGCCGGACCTCGCTGGGCGTGCTGGCCGCGCCCGCCGTGCCGACACGTTCGCGCAGGGCGTCCCAGTCGCCGTAGACGTGGTCGAAGTCGTCGCGCCTGTCGCCGGCACGTCCGGACGTGTCCACCTCGACGTGCAGGTCCACCCGTCCGGAGGCGACGAATCCGCCGTCGGGCTCCTGCCAGGGGCGGCCCTCCAGGACCGCGTCCTGCCTGGCGAGCCCGGTGGCCGGGTCGGCCAGCGCCTGGACGTGCGCGAACAGCCGGGGGTCGAGCCACGGCTCGCCCGCCCGTACGTACTCGGGGTAGATCGTCAGCCGCTCCTTCAGCGTGAAGCCCGCCTCGGCGGTGCGGGCGGCGAGCTCGTCGATCTGAGGCCACGGACGCTCGGGGTTGACGTGGTCGGGGGTGAGGGGCGAGACGCCGCCCCAGTCGTCGATGCCGGCGCGGATCATCAGCTCGTACTCCGCGTCCACCAGGTTGGGCGGCGCCTGGAGGCGGATGCGCGGGCCGAGCACCAGGCGGGCGACGGCGATGGTGGCGGCCAGTTCCTGCAGGTCCGCGTCCGGGAGGCCGCGCATCGCGGTGTCGGGCTTGGCGCGGAAGTTCTGCACGATCACCTCCTGGACGCCGCCGTACTCCCTGGCCACCCGGCGGATCGCGAAGAGGGACTCGGCCCGGTCCTCGACGGTCTCGCCGATGCCGATCAGGATGCCGGTCGTGAACGGCACGTTCGTGCGGCCCGCGTCCTCCAGCACGCGCAGCCGCACCGCCGGGTCCTTGTCGGGGGAGCCGTAGTGCGGCTGCCCCTTCTCCTCGAACAGCCGCCGCGAGGTGGTCTCCAGCATCATCCCCATGGACGGCGCGACCGGCTTGAGCCGCTGCAGGTCGCGCCAGCTCAGCACACCGGGGTTGAGGTGCGGCAGCAGGCCGGTCTCCTCCAGGACCCTGATCGCCATGGCCCGCACGTACGACAGCGTGTCGTCGTAGCCGTGCGCGTCGAGCCACTCGCGGGCCTGGTGCCAGCGGTCCTCCGGCCGGTCGCCCAGGGTGAACAGCGCCTCCTTGCACCCCATGGCCGCGCCCTGCCTGGCGATCTCCAGCACCTCGTCGGGGCTGAGGAAGGGGGCCGGGAGCTTGTTCGGCGCGGTCGCGAACGTGCAGTAGCCGCAGCGGTCGCGGCACAACCGGGTCAGCGGGATGAACACCTTCCTGCTGTAGGTGACGATCCCTTCGCGACCGGCCGCCCTCAGCCCGGCGTCGCGCACCCGGGAGGCGTGTTCGAGCAGCGTGTCGAGGTGCTCGTCGCGCGCGTGCAACAGCACGGTCGCCTCGGCGACGTCGATGGCCTTGCCGTCGCGGGCACGGGCGAGGGCGCGGCGGAATGCGGAATCGCTGACCAGACTCATAACGGCACACTACGAAAGCTGAGTTCGCAGTGGGCACTCAGGGGGCACTCAGGGGGCGCCGGAACCCCCTCCTTGCCGAAGGGCCGTCAGAAGGAGCGGTAGTCTCTGACGGCCATGCGCGGGCCGCGTGGCGGCGGGCGCAGCCCGGTGAGTCCGATGAGGACGGTGGCCCGGTGCCGGTGCCCCTCGTAGGGGGCGAGCAGGCGCAGCATCCCGGCGTCGTCGGTCTTCTCGCCGGTCAGGGCGTACCCCACGATCTTGGCCAGGTGGAAGTCGCCGACGCTGACCGCGTCGGGATCGCCGAAGGCGCGCTGCCGCACCTCGGCCGACGTCCACACCCCGACGCCCGGCAGGGCGCGCAGCAGCCGGTCGAGCTCCTCGGTGGTGGCAGCGGCCTCCAGCTTGGCGGCGTGCCAGGCGGCGGTGGCGATCGTCCGGGCCCGCACGGCCTCGGCCCCCGCCCGGTGCCAGTGCCAGGAGGGGATCTCCCGCCACACCTCAGGCTCGGGGAGCACCCGCATGCCCTCGGGTGCCGGGCCTGGCGCGGGCTCGCCGTGCCTGGCCAGCAGCCACCGCCACGCGCGCCACGCCTCCCGGCCGACGACCTTCTGCTCGAGCACGGCGGGGACGAGGGCCTCCATGACGCGGCCCGTCCTGCCGATGCGCAGCCCGGCGTGCTTCCTGGCGACGTCCGCCAAGACCTGATGTTTGACGCTGAATCCCGAAATATCGTCTTCGGCGCCGAGCAGCGTGGGGAGCGTCTCCAGCAGCCACCCGGCCCCCGGCCCCCACGCCTGCCCGCACACGGTCGACGCCTCGACGCGCACCCGGAGGGTGCCGGGCCCGTCAGGCGTGCGGCAGGTGCGCCAGACCGCGCCGTCGCCGCCCATCCGCCAGGTGGGATCGCCGGTGCCCCGCCGGTGCGGGGCCAGCGCCAGCCCGACGTCGAGCGGCCCGTCGGGAGCCCACCTGCGTTCCACGACCGTGCCGGATCAGACGTCGCTGGAGTAGCGGACCGCGCGTTCGGGCAGCTCGATCCCCGGCCAGACGCGGACGCCCGCCTGAAGCTCGTTCCCCGGCCCGACCACGGCCTGGTCACCGATGACCGCGTCGCATACCACCGCGCCCCCGCAGACCCGGGCGCCTCTGCCCACGACCGAGTCGGTGACCGACGCGCCCGACTCCACCACGCAGCCGTCGCCCAGCACGGACCCCACCACGGAGGCGCCCGCCTCGACCACGGCACCGGCGCCGACCGCCGAACCGCCCTGCACCTTGGCCTCGGGAGAGACCCTCGCGCCGTCGAGCGCCAGGTACTCCCCCGTCGGGCCCGGCAGGGCCGGGGAGGCCAGCCGGCCGAGCACCAGGTCGCGCGAGCCGCGCACGAAGGCGGCCGGGGTGCCCACGTCGAGCCAGTACGTCCGGTCGGCGTAGCCGAGCACCAGGTCGCCGGAGTCGATCAGCCCCGGGAACGTCTCACGCTCCACCGACACGACCTCGTCACCCGGGATCCGGTCGATCACCGAGCGGGTGAAGACGTAGCAGCCCGCGTTGATCCGGTTCGTCACCGGGTTGGGCGTCTTCTCCAGGAAGGCCGTCACCCGCCCCGACTCGTCGGTCGGCACACAGCCGAACCGGGTCGGATCGTCGACCTCTGTCAAATGGAGCGTTACAGCGGCCTCGCGGGCGAGGTGGGTACGCACCTGGTCGCCGATGTCGTGACCCGACAGGATGTCGCCGTTGAGCACCAGCACCGGGTCGCCGGGCCCCGAGGTCAGCGCCTCCGCTGCGTTACGGATCGCGCCGCCCGTGCCGAGCGGGGTCTCCTCGGTGATGTACTCCAGCGAGAGCCCGAACGCGGCCCCGTCGCCGAAGACCGGCTCGAACATCGACGCCTTGTACGAGGTCGCGAAGACGATCCGACGCACGCCGAACGAGCGGGCCCTGGCCAGTTGGTGGGCCAGGAACGGCACTCCGGCGGTCGGCAGCAGCGGCTTCGGCGTGCCCAGTGTCAGCGGACGCAGGCGGGTGCCCTGCCCCCCGACCAGGAGAATCGCCTCGAGACCTGACAAGGAGCTCTCCATCAGATCCACACGGAGCCGGCCTGACGGCTTCCTCCGTGCTTCCTCCTCTCGGATTTCGTCGGTGCCATTACACGCAGGGGGTGGCCCGCGACATCTCCCATGGCCGCGGCGGCGGTAACGTCACATGCCCGCGTGACGCCCCGGCGAAAGGCCGGCCCTTTCGAAAGGGGAGGGTCACTACGCGAGGTTACCGAACTATTCGATGGCGCGTTGATAAGAGCTGAGATGCGCCTCCACCGAGGCCTCCCAGGTGAACTCGCGAGCCCTGGCCAGCCCCGCCTCCTGGTACTGCCGGCGCCTTTCCGGCGAGGCCAGGAGGTCGCCGAGCGCAGAGGCGATGCTGTCGGCGTCGGGCTCGGTGTAGGCGACGGCGTCGCCGCCGACCTCCGGCAGGGATGTACGGTGCGTGGTCAGCACGGGCGCGCCGCACGCCATCGCCTCCAGCACCGGCAGCCCGAACCCCTCGCCCAGGGACGGGAACGCCACCACGATCGCCCCGCCAAGGAAGCCCGGCAGGTCGGGGATGCGCAGGAAGCCGGGCCGCACCACCTTGACCGTGGCCTCGACCTCGCGGCAGGCGGCGTCGACGTCGTCCTCGTGCACGCCACCGCCGATCACCAGCGCGGGCGGCTCGTCCAGGCTCTTGACGGCCGCCGCGAAGCCGCGGATCAGGTTGGGGACGTTCTTGCGCGGCTCCAGCGCGCCCAGGAAGGCCACGTACGGCTGGCCGTGCAGCCCGCACCTGTCGGCCGCACGCCGGATCTCCACCTCGCTCGGGGGGTGGAAGAGCTCGTGGTCGACGCCGTGGTAGGCGACGTCGATGCGGGTGGGGTCGGCGGCCAGCACGCGCACCAGTTCGTCCCTGGTCGCCTTGGACGGGACGATCACGCGGCCGGCGTGACGCACGGCGGTGCGGGTGGCCGAGCGGAAGAACGACGCCTTGGCCGCGCTGTGCTGGTCGGGCTCGGTGAACCAGGTGACGTCGTGCACGGTGACGACGGTCGGCAGCCCCGAGCGGAGCGGGATCGAGTAGTAGGGGGCGTGGATGACCTCGGCTCCCGCCTTGCGGGCGAGGAGCGGCACTCCGGTCTGCTCCCAGGCGAGCCTGGCCGCCCTGTTGGTGATGGCGACGGGGCCGGGAATGACGTCGGCGGAGGGCGCGAGCCGTCCGTACCTCTCGGCGTCGGACCGCTGGCAGACCACCGCGAGATCGGCTCCTGCCCGGTCCAGGCCGGCGACCAGCCCGTCAACGTATCTGATCAACGCGCCGCGATCAGCGGGGACCGCCGCCGCGTCCACGAGCACTCGGGGCATACGAAGATCTTCTCCCCTCAAGATCAACGCGGGACACGGCGTCCCCCTCCGGTTCAGCTTATGACCAGCCTCCCCCAAATCGTGTGCCAAATCACACCGAGTCGCGACGTGCCGCAATTCCAGCGAGGCCCGCGCAGATCAGATCCCCTATGACGATGACGACACGCGAGGCGAGCGCGACGGCGATCGCGGATCCGCGGTCGAGCACGGGCGCGAGCACGGCCACCATGGCCACCTCCCGCACCCCGGCTCCCGCAGGCACGACGAACGTCAGGATGCCCAGGCACCACGACAGCGCGAACGCGCCGATGGCGAAGAGCAGGCCGCCCTCGGGGGCGACGAAGTACAGGTGCAGGCCGTAGCAGGCCCAGCCCGCCACCGCCCAGCCGAGCGCGGTGAGCATGCCGCGCCTGGTCAGCGGGCGTTCCAGCGGCTCGCGCTTCAGCCTGCGCAGGCCGTATCCGATCACGCCGTTGATCACCTTGGGCTCCAGCAGCACGAGGAGCACCGGGATGAAGAGCAGCAGCCAGCCGTACCGGTTCCAGCCGAGGGTGCCGAGCGTGACGAGCAGGCCGCTGGCGAGCTGGACCGGCATCATCAGGAAGAAGGCCGCAGCGCTCCGCGAGCGCGGTACGCCGAGGTCGCGGCCCATCTCCATCTGGGCGATCATCGGCCAGACCGCGCCGGGGATGTACTTGCCGAGCTGGCCCACGAAGAACACCTTGGCCGCGGGCCTGAACGGCAGCGGCGAGCCGAGGTCGGCCAGCAGGGTCCGCCAGGTGAGCATGGCGCCAAGCAGCGCGGCCACCACGGCGCCGAGCGACGCGACCAGCATCGGCGGGTCGAGCCTGGCGAACCCGGCGACCACGGCGTCCCACTGCGAGGCGATGGCCCAGCCGCCGAACCCGAGGGCGACGAGGAGGAACCCGGCGCGGACCAGCCGCCGCACAGGCGACCGTCTCGGCGCCACCACGCCCGGAGTGTCGTCGCTCATGGTCTGCTCTGCCGTGCTCACAGGGGAAGGACCCGCTCGGGGGGCTGCGGGAGGTCGGCGCCCGCCGGGCGGCGCGGCCGCTTCGTCGCCACCCACAGGTACGTCGGCACGAGCGGGAGCAGCAGCCGCAGCGCCGCACGCGGCGTGCGCGCCAGGACGGCCTGCGCGGCCCGGCCGACCGCGCCGGGGAACAGCTCGGAGCCAGCGAACCGGGTCGGCGTGGCCAGCACGGGGAAGGTGTAGTCCCAGACGTGGAAGGCCCGCAGCATCCTGCGCAGCCCGCGGCGGGTGCGGTAGCGCTCGTAGTACTGGTCGGCCCGGCCGAAGGCGCGGACGTACCGGTCGGCGAGCGCGGGCGGCAGGTACGACAGGAACGGCAGCTTGTAGTGCGGCTCCATGACGCCGAGCCGGTTGCCCAGGCCCAGGTAGAGCACGCCGTCGTCGGAGAGCACCCGGCGCATCTCGGCCACCACCGCGTCGGGGTCGACCACGTGCTCGTAGATGTGGTTGAACACCAGGACGTCGATCGAGCCGTCGGGGAACGGCAGCGCCGTGCCGTCGCCGCAGACGAACGCGACCCGCTCGCCGAACCGGTCGGCCGCCCTGCGCAGGCCGGGCACGTCGATGTCGATGCCGAGCGTGTGCCCGGCCCCGGCTCCTGCCAGCTCGTCGGCGATGAATCCGGCCGAGCAGCCGACGTCGCCCACGGTCAGCCCGTCGAGCGGACCGTGGAAGTGCTCGAGCACCGCGATGATCTTCGCGGCCTTGCGACGGCGTTTCTCCTCGTCCAGCATCGCCGACTGGAACTCGGAGTACTCCAGCTGCGCGACCCGTTGCTTACCCACGCCGCCCAACAGTACCTGCGCTCGACGTCCGTGAACCCGCCAACGGGCTTGGGACGGCGCCCGACTGCCGGGTTGTTCGCATGTGGGGGCGAGATAGGACGAGGTCCAGGGCGACAGGCCGTACAGCGCGGCCAAGATCACCCTTGCCGCGCCGGCACGGGTCGGCTGCGTCGTCTGGCTATACCTGGCGAGCCACGCGTAGCCTGGCCCAATGCTTCGTCGCCTGCTGCGCGTCCTGCTCGCTCTGGTCGCGCTCGGTTTCCTCGGCTACGGCCTGGCGCGCAACTGGGACGAGATCGTGGCGGCGGCCGGCAGGCTCTCGCCGTGGGCGGTGCTCGGCTCGTTCGCGGCCGTGCTGGTCGGCCAGTTCTGCATGCTGGTCGCCTGGCGGCAGGTGCTGGCCGGGCTCGGCACGCCGCTCCCGCTGCGGGTGGCCGGGCGGATCATGTTCGTCGGCCAGCTCGGCAAGTACATCCCCGGCTCGGTCTGGGCGTACGCGGCGACGATGGAGCTGGGCCGCGACCACGGCAGCCCGCCCCGCCGCACGTTCGCGTGCATCTCGCTGTCCCTGGTGATCAACCTGGGTGTGGCGCTGTCCATCGCCGCCGCGACACTGGCGACCCAGCAGGCCGTACGCCAGGCCTGGTACCTGCTCCTGCTCGTGCCGGTGATCATCGTGTGCCTGCACCCGAAGGTGCTCACCTGGGGTCTCAACCTGGCGTTGCGCGTCGCCCGCAGGGAACCGCTGGAGAGCGTGCTGCCCGGACGCACCGTCCTCGTCGCGGTGGCCTGGACCGCGCTCGGCTGGTTCGTCTACGGCCTGCACATCTCGCTGCTCGCGGGCCGGTGGGACAGCTACCTGATCGCGACCGGCGGCTACGCGTTCGCCTGGGCGAGCGGGCTGCTCGCCGTCGTCGTGCCCGCGGGCGTGGGCGTGCGTGAGGGCGCGCTGGTGCTCGTCCTCACGCCGGTCATCGGCACCGGGGCCGCCTACGCGGCGGCGGTGGTGTCGCGGGTGGCGTTCACGCTGGGCGACGCCCTGGCCGCCGGCGTCGCCTTCCTGCTCGGACGTCAGGAAGCCAGCAAGGTGGCGACGTACACGGCCCAGAACGGCTCCGGATCGACCGCCTTGACCCCCGACCGCAACCTCTCGGGCTCGCCCGAGGCGTAGAAGCGCTCGATCGCCCGCCGCAGCGCCGCGACGTCGCCCGGCTCGACCAGCAGGCCGTCGACGCCGTCGGTGACGTGCTCGGCGAGCGCGCCGACACGGGTGGCGATCACCGGCACGCCGTTCTCGTGCCCGAGCCAGACGTTCTGGCTGGCGGTCGCGCTCCGGTACGGCAGGACGAGCGCGTCGGCCTCGGCGAACAGCCCGGGCACGTCCTCGGCGGCCACGTAGCCGGGACGCAGCTCAACCCTGTCGCCCAGGCCCAGCTCCGTGACCAGCGTCTCGGTCTCCTGGAGGCCGCCCCAGAACTCGCCCGCCACGGTCAGGCCGACCCCCTCGGGCAGGGCGCGCAGCAGCAGGTCGAGCCCCTTGTACGGGCGGACCATCCCGAAGAAGAGCAGCCGGTCGCGCACGCCCGCCTGCCGGGCCGCCTTCGTGGCGGGCAGGTGCGGCGGCAGCCCGGCCACGCTCACCCGCCTGTCGGTCAGCGACCGGGCCAGCGCCGCCTGCTGGTCGGAGTGGGTCAGCACGCTGTCGACCCGGTTGAGCAGCGCCTTCATCAGCGGCCTGTCGTACGGCTTGCGCTCGTGCGGCAGCACGTTGTGGCAGAGCGCGACGGTGGGCGTCCTTCGCCCGATCCCGAACAGGATCCCCAGGTAGGCGGGGACCTGGACCGGGCTCAGCACCGTCAGGATCACCAGGTCGGCCGAGCGCAGCCGCCGCCCGCACGCCACCCACCCGTCAGGACGCCGCCAGTCGAGGTCGCGCCGGGTGCCGGGGAACGGCGTGCCCTCGGGCGCGGAGATGGTCTGCTGCCCCGGATACAGGAACGACGGGTACTGCGCCCGCCACGACTCGATCACCACGTCGTGGCCGTGCGCGGCGAGCCGGTGCGCGAGCTCGGTGGTGTGCTGCGCCCCGCCCCCCTTGTACGGATAGGTCGGGCCGACGATGGCGATCCGCACGCTACTCCCCTCGCGACCGCACGATCAGGTCCGCCAGCAGGGCCACCGACCCGATCAGCAGCCCGGACAGGAAGATCATGACGGTGTTCGCGGGGAAGTAGAACGGCTGCCGGATCATGTCCCAGACGCCCTTGACGAACCCGATGCCCACCAGCCAGAGCGCGGGCGGCATGAGCACCTTGAGCGGGTTGAAGTACATGATCATCCGCAGCACCTGCAGGATGTACCGGTACGCGTCGGACACGAAGCTGAACTTCGACTTGCCCGCCCGCTTGGCGTAGTCGATCGGCAGGTAGTAGACGTCGTGCTGGTTCGACAGGAACGACAGCGTGATCGTCGTGACGCAGGAGAACCCCGGAGGCAGCAGCCTGAGATACGGCTTCGCCACGGACCTGCGGAACGCCCGCAGCCCCGAGTTCAGGTCGGGGATCTTCTGCCCCGCCAGCTGCTCGGCCACCTTGCGGATCACCCACTTGGCGGGCACGCGCAGCAGCTTGTGCGAGCCCTCCTCGCTGGTACGCGCGCCGACCACCATGTCGATGGTCTGGTCCTTCTCCAGGATCTGCACCAGCTCGGGGATGCGCTCGTTCGGGTAGGTCATGTCGGCGTCGGTCCAGACGACGATCTCGCCCCGGGCCTCCTGCGAGCCGATCCTGCGGACCGTCCCGGCGCCTCCGTTGCGGTGGAAGGCGCGGATCCGCAGGTGCGGGAAGCTCGGCGCGGCCTCCTGCAACCTGGCCAGCGTCTGGTCGGTGGAGCAGTCGTCGACCGCCACCAGCTCGTAGGCGTAGCCGCTCGAGTCCATCGCCCTCGTGATGCGCTCCACCTCGTCGATCACGTGATTCTGCTCGTTGTAGCAGGGCAGGACAATCGTGACGTATGGCGCTTCTTCCACGGCGTTTCCACTCTGGGGGGTCTCAGGCGTGCTCACGTGCGTCGAGGGTACTCTGCCCCGCTGGGAGCCGAGTCCACATCGAGCTCCCGCGGACTCCCCGCACCACCCATCACTTGACCAAGGTCGCCCACCCGACGCCCGGCATCCTGAGCACTTCCCGGCCCGCCGCCCTGGCCTTTCCGGGGTCGTCGAACCGGACGTAGAGCGCCTCGGCGACGTCGGCGGCCGTGACGTACCGCTCCGGGTCGAGGTGCTTGGCCAGCCGCAGCCCGAACGCCTTGTCCTGCAGGAACACCTCCTCGACCCCGTCGAGCCCGCGCAGCCGCGCCACGACCGCGTCGCGCTGCGCCTGCGTGGCGGGTCCGCCGACGCAGGCGGCGGACGTCCGAGCGGGCTTCGACGCGCGCCAGAATGTGCCGCCCGGCCGACCTCATGGTCAAGCCGTTCAGGGCGTCGCCATCCACACGTTGATCCGTAGCGACCAGGTGCCGTTCGGCGGGTCCACCAAGGATCGCTCGTCCTGGCGGGTGACCAGGCCCATGACCTGCCGCGGCGTCCCGTACGGGCGCACCTGCCCCTCCTCCGCGGCGAGCACCACCGGGACCCGCCCCGCCGCGCGCACCCGCTCCACCACGCGCCGGACGTCCTGCTCGGGCGCGACGTCCGCGGTCGCGGGGCGGATCTTCGCCGACGGCAGCCCGCACATGCCGCGCACGACCTGCGTGAAACGCTCGCCCGTCACCCGCTCGATGATCAGCACGGACGCGTCACGCGGCAGGCTCGCGCACATCGCCTCCACCGCGGCCTGCTCACCCTGCTCGACCGGCGTGAACGCGGTGCCGATCGACGTCACGGCCGGAGGGACGAGGACGAGCAGGCATCCGGCGATCCCGATCCAGCGGGAGCCGTAGCCGCGTTCGCGCGCCCGGTCGCGTACCCAGCCGAGCCCCCAGACGGCGAGCACGATCAGCCCCGGGATCACGACCGGCACCAGGCGGCGGGACGCCCACGGATGGTCGGGAGTGATCTCCGGGCGCAGCAGCGTGGTGACGGTGGTCCAGCCGATGACGGCCAGCGGCAGCAGCCACGCGAACGGCTCGCCGCTCCGCAGCAGCCTGCGGACGAGCACCGCCGCCGCGACGGTGGCCAGCACGACCACGGGCACGCCGACGTACCAGAACACCCAGTGCAGGGACAGCTCCGAGTACAGCCGAGTCCCGTCGATCGGCAGCCCGTTGGCCTGCTGGGTCTTCCCGATGAATACGGCGGTGACCCGGTCCTCCCGCGTGGTCGCCTCCCGGTGCACGGTCTGCAGCCAGGGACGTACGGCGAACCCCGTCATGACCAGCACGACCAGCCACGCCCCCGCCGGAGCCGCCCACCGCGGCGGCCGGAGCCGGGCCAGCCAGGGCGCGGCGACCGTCCCGGCGACGGTCAGCACCATCACGGACGCGCAGATGGCCAGCAGCGGGTTCACCGACCGCGACAGGTAGGCCAGGTACGGCCGAGACAGCGCGTACCCCGCCAGCACCCCGGCCCCGGCCCCCACCACAACCCCTGCCAGCAGCCAGGCCCCCACCGCCGTTCTGTCGGCGCGGGAGAAGCGGCGCACGGCGATCAGCAGGCCCGCGAAGGCCAGCACCGGCAGGACGTCGCGCAGCGCGTCCACCCTGACCAGGACCGCCAGCCCGGTCACGAGGCCGGCCAGCGCGCCCGCCGCCCAGCCCGGCCTGGGGCGGGAGAGCGCGTCGTGCACCAGCGCCAGCCCGCCGAACAGCAGGATCAGCGACGGGACCTCGCTGAACGTGGTCCGCGAGGTGTAGAGCACCGGCAGGCTCAGCGCGAACGCCAGCGCGGCCAGGGGCGCCCACCTGCCGCCTGCCAGCCGTCCCGCCAGCCCGCCCACCGTGAGCACGGCGAGCGCGCCCAGCACGGCGGGCGTCAGGAGCAGCCCGCCGAGCCAGTCGCCGGCGGCGAAGAGCATCGGCGGCCCCGGCATGAACTGCGGCACGATCGCGCCATCGGCCGGGTAGAACCCGATGCTGTCGAAGACCAGGGCCGGGTCGGCTCCGCCGAACGCCTCCGCCTGAGCGGGGATCGGCAGCGACCCGTGCTTCGCGAGCCAGATGGCGTACTGCGCGTACGTGGCGGGATCGCGCCGGACGATCAGCTGCTCGCCGTGCATGACCGCGTTGAACACCCCGGCCCCGGCGGCGACGGCGACGACCGCCGCGACCTGCCACCCCGTCGCCTCGACGACCTCGGGCAACCGGCGCAACCCCGCCCAGCACAGCACCCCGATCACCGGCAGCCCGAGCAGCACCGCGGCCACCGGCCCGAACCGTCCGAGCAACAGCAACGGCAGCCCGGCGACCAGCCACCCGGCGACCACCAGCGCAGGCAGCACCGAGACCGCCGCGAGCACCCTGCCCGCCGACGGCCTCCGCAGCTGATCGAACCAGGCGGGCCTCATCGTTGATCGCGAGCGTATCCAACGACCACCCCCAGCGTGGCGCGGGCGCGGGATCGTGGCGCGGGCGCGGGGCGACGGGAAACGCGGGTAGCGTACGGCGCGTGCCGATGGAGCGGGAGGACGTGCAGGTGGAGGCCGACGAGGGCGTCGAAAGGCCCACGCGGCCCGGCTGGCACGCCACGGTCGACCGGCTGCGCGACACCGTGACCGGCTGGCGAGAGACCGACCGGCGAAGGGCCGACTGGCGCAAGGCCGGCCGCTTCGTCAGGCGGCACGCGTGGTTCCTCGCGGTGCTGGCGGTGGGCACCGTGCTGCGGGTCGTCACGATGCTCGGCTACCGCCCGGCGCTGTGGTTCCCCGACACGTACACCTACATCGTCACGGTCTTCCACCCCCGGCCGGACCTGGTGCGCCCCGCCGGTTACTCGGCGTTCCTCAAGCTCCTGGAGCCGTTCCACTCCTTCGGCGCCGTGGCGGCTGTGCAGCACCTGCTCGGGCTGGCCACCGGCGTGCTGGTGTACTGGGCCGCGCGCCGGGCGCCGAGGTGGGCGGCGACGCTGGCCGCCACGCCGGTGCTGCTCGACGCGTACCAGATCGAGATCGAGCACCTGCTCGTCTCCGACACGCTGTTCATGTTCCTGGTCGTGCTCGCGGTGACGCTGACGCTGGCGCGCAGGCAGTCCGTCGTGGCGATCGGGCTGCTGCTCGCCGCCGCCACGCTCACCAGGACGGTCGGGCAGCCGCTCATCGTGGTCATGGCCGCCTGGTTCCTGCTGCACAGGCGCATCGGGCGCGCGGGCGTGCTGCTCGCGGCGGCGGTCGTGCCCGTCCTGGCGTACGGCGGGTGGTTCTACGCCACCTACCACCGCGTCGGCCTGGTCGGCGCGAACGGCGCGTTCCTGTACGCCCGGACGATGTCCTTCGCCGACTGCGCGAAGCTGGACCCGCCGCCGGACCTGAGGGTGCTCTGCGACCCCAGGCCGCCCGCCCAGCGCCCGCCCTCGCAGGACTACCTCTGGTCCAAGGACTCCCCGCTCGTGATCCAGCCCGGCATCACGTTCTCGAAGGAGAACGACGAGCTCGCGAGCCGCTTCGCCACGCTGGCCGTCCAGAAGCAGCCGCTCGACTACGCCGCCTCCGTCCTGTCAGAGCTGGGACGGACGTTCGTGTGGGGCCGCCCGGTCTACCCCGACCAGGAGATCTACGGCTACTACCAGTTCCCCGCCGTCTCCCCCGGCCCGCCCGGCCGGCACGCGGCGCAGCTCGGCGTGCGGATGGGCATCCGCTACGAGCAGGGGCCGATCGGCACCGAGGTGGTCGAGCCGTTCGCGGGCTGGATGCGGGCCTACCAGGACGTGGTCCGCGTGCCCGGCACCGTGCTCCTGGTTGTCCTGCTCGTCCCGCCCGCCCTGGCGGTCGTGCGCCGCCTGCGCACCCTGCCTCCACCGGACCGGCAGGTCCTGTCCGGCGCACAGAGCGGGGAAGGCGGGCGTGGAGAGGCTGAGAGGGCGCCAGGAAACGGGTGGCCGACGTGGCTGGTGCCGTGGTCGGTGGGCGTGCTGTTGCTCCTGGTACCCCCCGCCGTCGCCGAGTTCGACTACCGGTACGTGCTCCCGGCAGTGCCGCTGGCCTGCATGGCTGCGGCTTTGAGTATCCGCCGCAACCTGTGAATGCGGTAAAGACTCTGGCCGTGATATTCCAGGAAATGTCCAGGTCTGAGTATGCTTTGGGCCGGTAATATCACGCCCGTGTCACGGCTGATTCTTGTCAGTGCCGGATGCGGGTACGCCGCATGTGACCTAGTCTCGTGGCGCAGAACGACCGAGCCACGCGTTGACGCGCATGGGGCCAGGCAAGGGGGCGTATGAGCGACCACAGGAGCGCGTCCGTGCAGGACCGCAGGCTCGCCCCGACAGATCCCGGCTACCGGGGAACGCGACGGGCGAACGCCTCGCCGCCCCCGCCGGAAGACCTGCCCCCGCGCAGCCACCGCAGCGGCGGCGGCTCCGGCGCCGGCAAGATGCGGGTTCTCGCCTGGGTCAGCATCGCCGCCACCACCCTCATGGTCGGGGGCGCGCTGACCGGGTACACGCTCTACCGCGACGCCTTCGGCTCGATCCACCAGAAGCCCTTCGAGGAGAACATCATCGGCACGCGCCCCCCTGACACGGGCGCGCTCAACGTCCTGCTCGTCGGCTCCGACACCCGCGCGGGCAAGGGCAACGCCCGGTACGGCCAGAAGCTCGCCCGGGAAGCCGACGCGGGCGGCAAGCGCACCGACACGATCATCCTCATGCACATCTCGCCCAACCGCGACCAGGCCCGGCTGATCAGCTTCCCTCGCGACTCGATGGTGCAGATCCCCATGTGCAAGAACGAGACGACCAAGCAGACGATGCAGGCCCGCCGCGACATGATCAACTCGGCCTACAGCTCCGGCGGCATCGCCTGCACGATCGCGACGCTGGAGAGCCTCACCGGCATCCGCATCGACCACTTCGTCGAGGTCGACTTCAGCGGCTTCAAGAACATCGTCGACGCGCTCGGCGGCATCCAGATCTGCCTCAAGTCCGGCGTCAACGACAAGAACTCCAAGCTCACCCTGCCTCCGGGCAAGAGCGTGCTCGACGGCGAGAAGGCGCTCGGCTTCGTCCGGCTGCGCCACTACGGCGACGGCAGCGACATCCAGCGCATCAGGCGCCAGCAGCTCTTCCTCAGCAAGGTCGTGGCCAAGGCCATGAGCTCCGAGCTGCTGACAGACGTCCCGAAGCTCACCGGGTTCATCAAGGCCGCCGCGCAGTCGGTGACCATGGACCCCGACCTGGCCAACGACACCGAGCAGCTCATCGAGATCGCCCAGAGCGCCCAGAAGATGACGGCGGGCGGGGTCAAGTTCACCACGATCCCCTGGGCGCCCGACCCCGACGACAAGAACCGCGTGGTCTGGCGGCAGCCCGACGCCAACGAGCTGTTCAACGCGATCAAGAGCGACGTGGAGCTCCCGTCGCCCTCGCCGTCCGCCAGCGCGAGCGCCAGCACCAAGCCCAAGGTCGCCATCAAGCCCGAGCAGGTGCAGGTGCAGGTGCTCAACGGCACCACCACGCCGGGCAAGGCCCGCGAGGTCGCCGACATGCTGACCAGGGAGGGCTTCAAGGTCACCGGAGTCGGCAACTACCAGGCCACCGAGGGCAAGAGCCAGGCGACCACCGAGGTCCGCTACGCCAAGAACGCGGCCGAGGGCGCCGACTACGCCGACGTGCTCTCCGCGGCGCTGACGCCCAAGCCCGCCCCGACGTCCGGGAAGCTGCGGCCGACCACGACCGACGTCTACACCCCGTCGGTGCCGGTGCCCTCGGCGACGGCGAGCGTCAAGGGGGCTCCGGTGATCCAGCTGGTCGTCGGCTCCGACTTCAAGGCAGTCAAGCCGACCAAGCTTCCCGACAGCGTCAACCAGAGCACCGTCACCGCGTCCGAGCAGAAGAACATCTGCGTCTGAGCCTCAGAGTTCCCTGTGTATGCGGGGTTTCTGAGCCGGCTCGAGAGACAGGACCCACGCCGCCGGGATATCGTGGTGCGGGTCGGCGACACCGCTCGCTGGGCGGCGTCAGGACGTCTGTCAGGCATTGCGGTGCTCGCGCTCCCCCGGCCCCGAGCGAAGCTGAGCAACTCCCCGTGTCTGACACCAAGCACTCCCTACCGGTCACGACCCCGGGTAGCCCCGGCGAAGCCGGAGAGGGCTCAGGGCCTGCCAACACGGGAGCGAAGTGGCCGCTGCCGGAAGAGGCCTTCTGGAGCGAGCAGACCGACCCGCACGGCGTACTGCCCGACCCGGAGCAGAGCGGCGAGAAGGACGACGGCAAGCAGGAGAAGGCCGAGCCGGAGCCCGCGCCCGAGCCGCAGAAGCGCAAGCGCGACCCGTTCCTCGACAACGTGAAGTTCCTGCTGATCGTCACAGTGATCATCGGTCACTCGCTGGTGCCGACGTTCAACTCCCACTCGTCGCGGGCGCTCTACATCTTCATCTACATGTTCCACATGCCGCTGTTCACGCTCGTCAGCGGCTACCTGTCGAGAAACTTCTGGAACTCCAACGCGAAGACCAACAAGCTGGTCGACACGTTCGTGGTGCCGTACGTCATCGTCGAGCTCGGTTACGCCGCACTCCGGTTCGGGCTGGGCCAGAAGTGGTCGCTCACGATCATCGACCCGGCCTGGATCAACTGGTACCTGCTGGCCCTGCTGTTCTGGCGGCTTTCGACGCCGGTGTGGAAGCGGATGAAGTTCCCGATCCCGGTGGCGATCGCGATCTACCTGTTCGCCGGGTTCTCGCAGATCTCGGGTGACTTCAGCATGGACAGGTTCTTCGGCCTGATGCCGTTCTTCGTGATCGGCCTGTGCATGCAGCCGGAGCACTTCGAGCGGCTCGACCGGCTGTGGATCAAGATCGCCGGAGGGGTCACGCTGGTCTGCGCCGCCGCCGTGGCCATCTTCATCGCGCCCAAGGCGCCACTCAAGCCGTTCTACTACAAGCACAGTTACCAGGACATGGACCTGTCCTGGTGGATGGGCCTCGGTGTGCGCACCGGGCTGCTGGTGTGCGCGATGGCGATGTGCCTGGCGGTCCTGGCCCTGGTTCCCAGGAGCGAGACGTGGTTCACCGATCTCGGCACCCGCACGCTCTACTGCTACGTGCTGCACGGCGTCCCCGTCCTGATCGCCAAGGAGATGGGCTGGCTGAGCTTCCCGTGGCTGTACGGCCCGCTCGGCGTGCTCGCGATCAGCTCGTCGGCTCTGGCGCTGGCGATCGTGCTCTCCCTGCCCGAAACCCGCACGATCTTCAAGTGGGTCCTTGAACCTCGCTTGACCTGGTTGTATCGCCGCCCATCAGGAAGTTAAGCGGCAATTCCCCCCGCATTAACGCCTTTGACCGGGTAAGCGCTCAGCATCGACATATGCGGGTTTGCGTCGCCACGATCGCCCATCATCCCGAGGACGCCCGGATCATGCACAGGCAGATCAGGGCGCTGCTCGACGCCGGCCACGAGGTGACCTACGTGGCCCCGTTCACCTATTTCAACGTGACGCCCGCCGACGGGCTCGCCGCGGTCGACGTTCCGCACGACGCGCGATACGGCAGGGCCGCCGCGGCCCTCAGGCGCGGCGTCAAGAACGCGGACCTGCTGATCGTGCACGACCACGCGCTGCTGCGGGTGCTGCCGCACCGCCGCCCTCCGGTGGTGTGGGACGTCCGCGAGGAGGCGAGCGCCAAGCGCCTGGCCCGCGCCGCGAGGCGGCACCATGTGTGCACGTCCGACGTGGTCCCGGAGGCCACCCTGGTGTCGCCCGGCCCTCCCCCTTCGGGCGACACCAGAGTGGTCCACATCGGCCGCCTGTCGGCCCGGCGCGGGGTGGCCGAGCTGATCGGGCTCGCCGAGCGGCTCGTCCCGCACGGCGTCAGGATGGACCTGATCGGCGCCGCCGACCCCGCGATCCGCCCGCTGCTGCGCGACGCCCAGCGGGTGGGGCTGCTCGACTGGTTCGGCTACGTGCCCAACCGGCACGCCCTGCGGATGGCGGAAGGCGCGCTGGCGGGGCTGTCGCTGGCCACCGAGAACGTGCCCGGGGTGCCGACCAAGGTGCTCGACTACATGGGCCGGGGCCTGCCGGTGGTCACCACGCCGCAGGCCGCCGCGTTCGTGGAGCGGGCCGGGTGCGGGATCACGGTCCCGTTCGACGTGGACGCGGCGCTGAACGCCGTCCTGGACCTCAAGGAGGACCCTGCGCGACGGGCCGCACTGGGCGCGCGCGGCCACGCCGAGGCCCGGCTGCGCCACCACTGGCCCGACCACGCGGCGGACTTCGTGGCCAAGGCGGAGGCGTGGGCGGGCGTCGCGGCCCCCGTCCAGTACCTGGCCGTCTAGGGACGTTCGAGGTCGTAGGTGACGTCGGCCACCCGGACCGTCCGCACCAGCGGGTCCTCGATGAGCTTACGGAGCCCTCCGATCGTGGCGAGCTGGTCCACGTAGGCGTAGGCCAGGCCCTCGTTGGCAGCCTTGCGCAGCCTGGCGAGGCTGAGGTCGAAGTCGCGCAGGTTGGCGTCGTCGTAGTCGCGCAGCGTGGCGACCCAGGCGCGCAGGCTCCGGAGATGGTTCCCCGGCGATTCGTAGCACATCTGCATGTGCGTCTCTGGCATGGGCGCTCTGTCCCACGTCGCGTCGTTCCACGTGATGGGGATGGACGTGGGCCGCCGCTCGTACACCACCTTGTCGGGGCAGGCCTTGTACTTGGCGCCGAAGGCGACGAGTTCTTCGGTGCTGAGCGGCCTGGTGAACTCGACCACGGCCAGCGCGTTGAGGTCGGCGGGCAGCCGGGCCAGAACCTTCCTGGTGTCCTGCTTGGGCTGGTTGCCGGTGGTGACATTGGCCAGGGCCGTGCTCAGCGTGGTGTTGGCCCCGTTGCCGAGCGGGAGCCTGCCGACCCGGCCGAAGAAGTCCTGCCGGACGGTGTAGGTGCTGCCGCCGTAGCTGGCGAACCCGCCGATGGCCCGCATCGGCGCGCCCCTGACGGTGAAGGCCATCGACACCGGCGTGACGTCGCAGCAGCTGTCGATGGCGAGGTTGTAGGCGGGGTTGTAGAGCTTGAAGGCGGTGCCGAGCACGTCCTTCATGCGCTGGTCCCGGTCGCCGCGCTGCTGGACGAGCGTCGAGCCGACCGTCGCGACCAGCACCAGCGCGACCAGCGCGGCCAGCACGATGAAGGCGGTCCTGAACACTCCCCTGCGCACCGCCCTGCGGGTGCTCTTCGGGTCGAAGTCCGGCATCGGCGGAAGGGTCAGCTCGTCGGTCATCGGACTGCTCCATAGGTCTCGGCGAAGGCGGCTCGGGCCCGCCACACGGCGGTCTTGATCGTGGCGTGTTTCCTGCCGGTCATCGCGGCCACCTCCACCAGGGAGAAGCCGTCGAAGTAGACCAGCGTGAGGAGCTTGCGGTGCTGCTCGGGCAGCCGGTCGAGGGCGTCACGGACGGCGAGCGCCTCGACGTGCAGCGGCGGCACACCCAGCTCGTCAGGGGCGGGCAGCGCCAGTTCGAGGCGCCTGCGCCTGACATGGTCGACCAGGACGTTGCGCGCGATGGCGAGCAGCCAGGCGGCCGGGTTCTCGCCGCGCCAGCCGAGCAGCGCCCTGGTCGCCTTGACGAAGGTCTCCTGGGCGAGGTCCTCGGCCAGGTGGGGGTCGCGGGTCCGGCGCAGCAGGAACCCGCACACGAGCGGCCAGTGCTCGCGGTACAGCTCCTCGATGATGATGCCCTCCGCGTACGTGCGATTGTCACTTCATGACAGACGGCGCCGGGGCGGGAATGGTCACACGGCTTCCGGGTTGATGTACTGGGGGTATGGCAGCGCATCTGATCCAGGGCCGTTCTGTGAGCATGCCTGTGCAGGTGAGAGACGCGACGGTGTGCAGCGCCATGTACTCCGTCAGGGCCGACGCGGCCAGGGCGGTGATCGCCTACTCGGGGCTGGACGTGGCCGAGGTGGTCCCCGGCCGGGCGGTCTGCGCACTGGCGTTCGTCGACTACCGCGACGGCGACCTCGACCGCTACCACGAGTTCGGCATGGCGTTCCTGATCCGCCCGCCGGGCCGGTCCGGCCGCGTGGGGCTCGCCGACCTGAGACACGCGGGGGCGTTCATCCACTGGCTGCCGGTGAACCAGGGGTTCACGCTGGAGGCCGGTCGCGACATCTGGGGCTTCCCCAAGGAGCTGGCCGACATCGAGCTGCGGCTCGACTCGCCGTACAAGCGGTGCATCCTGCGCAAGGACGGCCGGCTGGTGCTCGACATGCTGCTCCGGCCGGGCATTCCGGTGCCCGGCACCGCCGCGCCGGCCCCCATGGACGCCTACACGCACCTGGAGGGCGTGACCCGCCGGGTGCCGTGGTCGGTGCGGGCGCACGGCGTCAGGGTGCGGCCGGGCGGCGCGCTCATCAGGCTCGGCAACCATCCGATCGCCAAGGAGCTGAGCGAGCTGGGCCTGCCGAAGCGCCCGCTGCTGAGCATGACGGTCGCGCGCGCCGCGATGACGTTCGAGGACGCCGTCGAAGTGGGCTTCTAGACGGCGGCGCGGGCGCTCCACCGGCCGCCGGCACGGGTGATCAGCACCGGGTGGTCGAAGCACTTGCTCACCTGGTCGGTGGTCAGCACCTCGTCGACCGGCCCCGAGGCCATGCACTCCCCCTCGCGCAGCAGCAGCGCGTGCGTGGTGCTGGCGGGCAGCTCCTCCAGGTGGTGGGTCACCAGGACGGTGGCCAGCGACGGGTGCTCGCGGCGCAGCGTGTCGAGGCTGCTGAGGAGTTGTTCGCGGGCTGCCAGGTCGAGGCCGGTGGCGGGCTCGTCCAGCAGGACCAGGCGCGGGCTCGGCATGAGCGCCCGCGCGATGAGCGCCCTGCCGCGCTCGCCCTGCGACAGGTTCGGCCAGCGCAGGTCGCGCTTGCCGCCCATGCCCATCAGCTCGATCAGCCGGTCGGCCCGCGCCTCCTGCTCGGGGGTCGGCGCCCACCTGGGCACCAGCTCGATCGTGTTGGTGGCGCCGGTCAGCACCAGCTGGCGCACGCTCAGCCCGGACTCCAGCGCGTGCCGGGGGTTGACGTGCCCCAGGTACGACCTGAGCTCGCGGACGTCCACCCGTCCGAGCCGGTGGCCGAGGACCTCGACGACACCGCGGGTGGGGTGCTTCACGGCCCCCAGGAGGTCAAGCAGCGTGCTCTTGCCCGCTCCGTTGGCGCCGAGCAGCGCCCAGTGCTCCCCCTGCTGCACGGTCACGGAGATCGAGCGCAGGAGCCGGTTGCCGTCTCGGACCACGTCGACGTTCTCAGCCCTCAGGACGGGCCCGGTCTCGGAGGGGATCATCCCCGCACGGTACCAAATTCGTCAGATGTCTGAGGACTGGTCGCCGCGGCCTCAGACGATCGGCGGCCGTCCGAGCTTCACCATCCGCCAGGCCGTCCGCCAGGCCATCGGGCGGCGCTCACCGGCCGGGGTGCGCAGCCCCTCGAAGAAGCCGGTGAACCAGGCCTTGATGGCCTCGCCGGAACGGCGCTCGCGGATCAGCGTGAGCACCACCCAGTCGAGCAGGTACAGGGCGGCCAGCGGCCAGGGCAGGTTGCGACGGGCCAGCCAGACCCGGTTGCGGGCGTTCATCCGGTAGAAGTCGGCGTGCCTGGTCGGCGGGACCTGCGGGTGGTACATGACGGTCTCGGCGTCGTACTCGATCCGGTAACCCTCGCCCAGCAGCCGCCAGGCCAGGTCGGTCTCCTCGTGCGCGTAGAAGAAGCGCTCGGGGAGGCCGCCCACCTGGAGGAAGGCCGAGCGGCGGATCGCCGAGGCGCCGCCGAGGAAGGTGGTGACGGGCGACGAGCGCTGGGGGTCGCCCGCTCTCAGGCGCGGCACGTGGCGGCGCTGGCCGATGCCGCCCTCCGGGTCCATCACCCGGAAGGAGATCACCGCGAGGTCGGGCTCGGTGGCGAAGCGGTCGCGGACGTGCGAGACGACCTTCTGGTTGGCGTACCAGCCGTCGTCGTCGAGGAACAGCACGACGTCGCCGGAGCACTCCTCGACGCCGCGGTTGCGGCCGGCCGGGATGCCGGTGTTCCGGTCGAGCCGGACCGTCTTCACAGTCGCGGACGAGCCCTCGGGTGGCGTCGCGGACATCTCGGGCACGTCGGCGCCATTGCCCACGATCACCACCTCGACGTCGCCGTCGATCTGGTTGAGCGCTGACTCGACCGCCCGGTTCAGCTCCGCGACCCGGTTACCCATGGTGAGGATGACGCACGAGATCTTCAACGGGTCATCGTCCTGACGCGTTGAGAGCACGAGCGGAGCATTCTTTCATGATCACCGAGTCTGCTGGTCTGCATGTTTCCTGAGAGTGGTGGAGCTAAGCGTATCGGAACCGGCAGTGAACCCCCACCGAACGACAGGCGTCCGCTCAATACGACGGACTTCGAGCGCTGACGGTTCCGCATTGAGATCACGCAAGCCGCCTCGATGCCAGGATGCTGATCAGATGGAGGACGACCTGCAGGCACGCCGCGGCGAAACAGGCGACGAGCAGCACGCGTGAGGCCGTGAGATCGCCGATCAGCGCGTCGATCATCGCGGCCACCAGCGCGAGCAGCGACAGCTCGATCGGCTGCACGATCCGGTGGAACTTCGTCGCCGACAGCACCCGCCTGCCCAGCCCCAGCAGCCCGGAGCGGATCTGCCCCACGGACGCCTCGGTGGCGGCCGACAGCCCGCCCTTGGCCCGCGCCACGTCGACGAGGTCGGTCTCGGCCTTGATGAGGATCGCGCCGAGCGCGGCGGCGAAGCCCAGCACGGTGTACCAGTCGGGCAGGACGGCCGACGCCCGCCAGCCCAGCCCGGCGAGCACCGCGGCCTCGGCGAAGTAGGCCCCGACGCGGTCGAGGTAGACGCCGACCAGCGAGGTCTTCCCGGTCCAGCGGGCCAGTTCGCCGTCGGAGCAGTCGAGCAGCAGGTAGACCTGCACCAGCAGGGCGGCGGCCACCGCGGCCCACAGCCCCGGCAGGGCGAGCACGACTCCGGCCACGACTCCGGCCACCGTCATCACCCAGGTGAGCTGGTTGGGCGTGACGGACGTCTTGCTCAGCAGCCAGGTGACGTAGATGGACAGCTGGCGCATGTAGAGCACGCCCGCCCAGTGCTCGCCGTTCTTGCGCTCAAGGTGGCCGGCGGGCTGTGCGACCCGCCGGAGCTCAGCTACCGAAGGCCCGGACATAGTCCTCCACCCGATCGCGGACCTCGGTCTCCGGCATGCGGAGGTGCTCCAAGATCGTGTAACGGCCGGGACGCGTGGCGGGAGCCAGCACGACGGCCTCGGCGAACTGCTCGCTGGTCAGCCCGATGTCGGCCGGGACGACCGGCAGCTGGTGCCGCCGCAGGCAGTCGGTCACCTGGGCGAGCCGCGCGGGATCCTCCCTGAGGAAGAAACAGAAGGCGGCACCGATCCCGGCGAGCTCGCCGTGGTTCGAGGTGCCGGGGAAGAGCTGATCCACGGCATGAAGGATCTCATGATCTCCACCGCTCGCGGGCCGAGACGAGCCTGCAATCACCATCGACATGCCCGAAAGGATCAGCGATTCGGCCAGAACGGTCAGGAACGCGTCGGACTCGATGGAGTCGGAGCGGCCGATCAGCGCCTCGGCGGCCGTACGCGCCATCGAGCAGGCCAGCCCGTCGATCGGCTCTCCGCGCTCCACGTTGCCGAGCTGCCAGTCCTCGATGGCCGACAGGTTGCTCACCACGTCGCCCACGCCCGACCTGACGAGCGACTCGGGCGCGCTGTGCACGAAGTCGAGGTCGACCAGGATCGCCAGCGGCATCGGCACCCCGAAGGTGCCCTTGCCGCCCTCGTAGACGAGGGACGCGGTGGGCGAGCAGATGCCGTCGTGGGACAGGTTGGTGGCGACCGCGACCATCGGGATGCCCGCCAGGGAGGCGGCGTACTTGGTCGCGTCGATGGTGCGGCCGCCGCCGACGCCCACGACCACCTCGTAGGCGCCCTTGCGCAGGTCGGCGCCGAGCGAGACGGCCGCGTCGACGGAGCCGTCGGAGACCCTGAACACCTCGGCCTCGTCGAGCGTGGGAGCGATCAGGCCCTCGATGTGGTCGCCCTGGCCGGGGCCGACGGCCACCGCGACCCTACCGGAGGTGGCCACGCGGCTGTCGGCCAGCAGCGCGCCGAGCTGCGCCACCGCGCCGCGCCTGACCGCCATGGTCAGCGGCGCGGGCAGCATCCTCGCTAGAAGCGGCATCCAGGCCCCCTCAGTAGCGAACCGCTATGGTGCGAGCCTTCGCCAGGTCGTCGTGGTTGTCCACCTCGACCCAGTCGACCTCGCCGATCGGCGCGACGTGGATCTGCTCGCCGCGCTCGACCATCTCCTGGTAGCCGTCCTCGTAGTAGAGCTGCGGGTCGCGCTCGAAGGTGGCCTGGAGGGCGTCGGCCAGGCGCTGGGCGGCGCCGGGACGGATGAGGGTGGCGCCGATGTACTCGCCGTAGGCCTCGGCCGGGTCCATCAGCTTGGTGATGCGCCTGAGGCTGTCGCCCTGGAGGGTGACCTTCATCTCCTCGTCGGCGAGCTTCTTGACGTTGTCGACGGCGAGCAGGATGTCGCTGGTCTCGGGGGCCGACAGCAGCGTCTTCTCAACGGAGACGGGGTGCACGGTGTCGCCGTTGACCAGCAGCGCCCCCTGAGTGAAGTACTCGCGGGCGCACCACAGGGAGTAGGCGTTGTTCCACTCCTCGGCCTTGTCGTTGTGCACCAGGGTGAGCTTGACCCCGTGCCGCTTCTCCAGGGCGTCCTTGCGCTCGTGTACGGCCTGCGCCGCGTACCCGACGACGACCACGACCTCCCGCAGGTCCACCTCGGCGAGGTTGCGCAGCGAGATGTCCATGATCGTGGTCTCGCCGTCAACCGGCACGAGCGCCTTGGGCAGCGTGTCGGTGTACGGCCGCAGGCGTCGTCCGGCTCCAGCGGCCAGAACCATTCCCAGCAACGTGCACTCCTCGGTCGAGCATGACTACGTGTGCCCAAACCCTAGTTGGGAAACGGCCGTGATCGGGTAATCCACAATTAGTCCTGGGTTCCCGCATCTGTCGCTTCGACGCCTGAGCGTGGTGCCGCGAGCCAGCTGGTGAGGCTCTCCCAGCCGCACAGGGCCCACAGGTAGAGCGCGAGGAGCACGAATCCGGCCGTCACCCAGCCCGCGATGGCGAACAGCGAGAGCACGATCATCCGGCCGTCCCAGCCGAGCCCGGCGGTGGCCAGCCAGGGCGGCGGGTAGACGTGCTGGCGCAGCCGGTAGACCAGGTCGTAGTGGTGGAACGCCAGCGCCCCGAGCAGCAGGAAGATCAGGAACGGGTGGACGTCGTGGGCGAACCCGCAGGCGGCCACGAAGGTGTACTCGATCACCCGCAGGATCGGCGGCACCAGCCAGTCGAGCCGGCCGTCGTGCGGGTGCGAGCTGCCCGGCCCGGCGAGCAGGAGGGTGACGGCGGGCGCGAAGACCGCCAGCCCGTCGGAGCCCGCCACGCCGATCAGCAGCAGGATTCCGGTGACGAACGCCCCGGCGATCACGGGTGGCAGCGGCGGGAGCTGGCCGGCGACGAGCATGCCCATCCCGCGCGAGAGCGGGCCGTCGTCGCGGTAGGCGACGACGGTGCTGCTGGGTACGGGTGTCATGTGCACGGAGATCACCTCGTCGACCTCGCGATCCGCCCCACGAGCTGGTAGACGAGTGCGACCCCGCCCCACCCGAGCAGGGCGACGAACGTGACCCTGGCGTTGAACAGGGCCGCCGTGAGGCAGATCAGCGCCGTCCGCTCGCCGATCGGCAGCACCGCCATCTTCTTCAGCCAGCGCAAGACGGACTCCCGCTCCATTCGTTGGGCCAGCCGGAGTATGCCCTGCCTGGGCACGCCGTACCGGCCGCCGTCAGCGGACTCCAGCAGGGAGCGCACGGGCTTGGCCCACAGCGCGCCGACCCTGGCCGCGTCGGTCCTCGCTCCGCCGAAGGAGAAGTCGACCGCGTGCCGCACGACCTGCGCGATCATCGCGGCGACGGCGAGGTGCCAGATGCCTTCGGGCCCACCCGACCGCCAGGGCAGGCCGTGGGCGTACCCGAAGGCGAGGCCCACGTAGACGACGTACTCCTTGAGCCGGTCGGCCATCCCGTCGACCCACGCGCCGAGCGGCGAGAACATCCGCGTGTAGCGGGCGAGCTGGCCGTCGAGGCAGTCGAGCGCGAACGACAGGTACAGCAGCACCGCCCCGGCCACCTGCGCCCCGCGGGTGCCGGCCGAGAACCAGACGGCGGCCAGCACGGCCAGCCCGATCGAGACGCCGGTGACGGCGTTCGGGGTGAGGCCCAGGCGGGCCGCCGGACGGATCACGTGGCGGGTCCAGGAGGAGACGAAGAAGGTGGCGAAGAAGCCATCTCTCTCCTTGACCGAGGTGTCGAGCCGCACCTGCGCCTCGTCGACCTCGGCGAGCCTGCCGATGGCGGTGTCGGCCGAGACCTGGCCCGTCACGCGGTCGGCGTGCAGCTGCCCGAGTCTCGCCGCGCGCACCGGCACGCCGCTCCTGACCATGCCGACGAGCAGCAGGTCGATCGCCTCGACCGGGGTGACGGGGCCGAGCCGGCCGGCGTCGGCCAGCTCGGCCAGTTCCTCGGCGATGTCGGCCAGCGAGGCGAGGTCGGCCTCGCCTGTCTGGAGCACCCCGCGGAAGGTGGCGTTGGCCTCGGGCACCAGGTGGAAGGAGCTGCCCGCGGCCACGATCTTGCCGCCCTCGACCCTGACGGGCGGGCGCATCGGCGCGACCGCGGCGTCGTAGGAGACCAGGGCCGCCGTGTTGCGGGACGGATGCTCCAGAAGCAGCGCGAGCGCCTCGGTGTGGGCGACGAGGTCGGCGGGCAGCACGACGACCGCCCCCGACGAGATGCGGACGATCTTGGCTACCTCCCGCAGGTCGGCCCCGAGCCCGCCGCCTCCGGCGCTCACCACCTGCACACCGCGCACGGGCAGCGTGGCGAGCTGGTCGGTCAGCCGGTCGAGCAGTGTGCCGTCGGCACAGGAGAGCCCGCTGGCGGGCGTGGTGGCGAGCACCACCACCGAGGTGGTCGCGGTCTCGCAGGTCAGTGAATCAGGCAAAGCGCAGTTCTCCTCCCGGTCGCGAGGGAGTGCGTGGACACAGCGTAGCGACAGTGCGACGCGATATCACGGAACAGGACCGTTACGCTCGCGGTATGGAATCTCGGCTGAGGTCGGTAGGGGTCGTGCTCGCCGGCGGCGTGGGGCAGCGGGTCGGGCTCAACACGCCCAAGCAGCTCATCAAGATCGCGGGCAGGACGATCCTGGAGCACACGCTCGCCCTGTTCAACGGCTCGCCCGAGATCGACGAGATCGTGGTGCTGATGACGCCGGGCTTCCGCGACGCGGTCCAGGAGATCGTCGTGAGGGGCGGTTTCGGGAAGGTCAGCCAGATCGTCGACGGCGGCTCGACCCGTACCGAGAGCACCTGGCGGGCGTTGCGGGCGCTGGGCCCCCAGGAGTGCAACGTGCTCCTGCACGACGCTGTGAGGCCCCTCCTGGAGCCCCGGATCATCACGGAGTGTGTCAGGGCCCTGCAGACCTATTCGGCCGTGGACGTGGCGATCCCGAGCTCCGACACGGTCGTGGTGGCCGCCCCCGGGCCGCGCGGCGAGATCATCCGCGACATCCCCGACCGTTCGCGGCTGCGGCGCGGCCAGACCCCGCAGTGCTTCAGGCTGTCGGTCATCCGCGAGGCGTACGAGCGGGCCTTCGCCGACCCCGACTTCGACAAGCAGCCCGCCACCGACGACTGCGGCGTGGTGCTGCGCTACCTGCCGGACGTGCCGATCTACATCGTGCCCGGCAGCGAGGCCAACATGAAGGTCACCCACCCGGTGGACGTCTACATCGCCGACAAGCTCTTCCAACTCGCCGCCTCCACCGCGCCCGTGCCGAACCCGCGCGACTACCGCGAGGCGCTCGACGGCAAGACCATGGTGGTGTTCGGCGGCAGCTACGGCATCGGCGCCGACGTGGTGGACCTGGCGTCCAGCCACGGCGCGCAGGTGCACTCCTTCTCACGCACCCAGAACGGGGTCAGGGTCGAGGACTTCGACTCGGTGGCCAAGGCGCTGGCCCAGCTGGGCAGGATCGACTACGTGGTCAACACGGCGGGGGTGCTGCACATGGGCAGGCTCGCCGAGGTCACCGACGAGACGATCGCCGAGACCGTCGGGGTGAACTACCTGGGCCCGGTCAACGTGGCCCGCGCCGCCCACCCCCACCTGCGCGAGAGCGGCGGGCGGCTGCTGCTCTACACGTCCTCCAGCTACACCAGGGGGCGCGCGCACTACAGCCTCTACTCCTCCACCAAGGCGGCCGTGGTCAACCTGACCCAGGCGCTGGCCGACGAGTGGGCGGACGACGGCATCCGGGTCAACTGCGTCAATCCCGAGCGCACCGGCACGCCGATGCGGGAGCGGGCGTTCGGCGAGGAACCCGCCCATACGCTGCTGTCTCCCCGCGCGGTGGCGCAGACCTCCTTGGACGTCCTCATCTCCGATTTGACCGGGCAAGTGGTAGACGTTCGCCTTGACGGCGCTTGACCTGACGGTTGTTACCGTGCGATCACATGAGGACACTCTGGGCGATCGCGGCACTGCTCTGCTCCTATCCCGTCCTGCTCGCGGCGGCGCTGTGGCCGTCGCCCGTGCTGTTCGGGGTCGTCGCGGCAGGCTCGTACGCGGCGGAGTACCTCGCCTCGCGCGGTGACGACCGGCTCCTCGACCTGCTCGACAGGGTTCACCTCGGGATCACGCTGCGCTTCCTGGTCAGGGAGATGGCGGCCGTGCTGCTGGTGGCGCGGACGGCGGGCCCCGGCTCCGACTGGTTCGTCGCGCTGCCGCTCGGGCTGCTGGCCGCGCACGGGCTGCGGGCCGTCCAGGCGGGGCTGGCCCTGCGGCTGCGGCAGGCGTTCCACGCGATGCCGGTCACCACCCGCAACCTGGACGTCTCCGCGCTGGGCATCCCCAGGATGCCGCCCGGCTTCCTGGTCGACCGCCGCGGTGCCCGCTTCCTCTACCTCGACCTGCTGCCGGTGCTCGGCGCGCCGTTCGGGGCCACGGCCGCCGCCCTGGGCGCGGGCGCGGC
>NZ_JBEXUP010000098.1:0-33668 GCF_040614375.1 Nonomuraea sp. NPDC005983 | reverse complement strand
GCCGCCGACGCCCCTGCTCAGGTCGTCGGCGGCCTGCCGCCCACCGACGGCCTGCGCTACGTCCTGTCCGGCGACGCGCGGGTGGTGGTCCGCCCTTCGGGCACCGAGCCCAAGCTCAAGTGCTACCTGGAGGTGGTCGTCCCGGTCACCGGCGAGGTCGCGGACGCCCGTTCGCAGGCCGTCCGAGACCTTGACGCCCTGAAGTCCGACCTGAGCACGGCACTGGGACTTCGGTCTCACGCCTGAGACCATCCCAGGCGACGGTGTCGCAGAAACCGCCCCTGAGACCATCTCTTCCAGATAGTCTCATCTGTGAGACTATCTGGAGGCGGTGGTGGAGAGCTTCATCGGCAGGAAGCGGGAACTGGCCCTTCTCCAGCGCGTCCTGCAGAAGACGGATGTCAACCGCTTCGATCGCCCCGGACGCGCCCTCCTGATCCGGGGCCGCCGTCGCGTGGGGAAGTCGAGGTTGGCCGAGGAGTTCATCCGGCAGGTCCAGCTGCCCCACGTCTACTTCACGGCTACCGGCCACGCACTGGACCAGGAGCTTCGCCTCTTCACCGAGGAGGTTCGCTCGTCGAACCTTCCCGATGTCTCGGCCTTCCACGCCGAGCAGCCAGGTTCGTGGCACGACGCGCTGTCCCTGCTCGCGCACGCCCTCCCCGAGCGCTCGCCCAGCGTCGTGGTCATCGACGAGCTTCCGTACCTGATCAAGGCGGACCCGTCCTTGGAGGGCGTGCTGCAGAAGCTCTTCGATCGGGAGTTCTCCAGACGGCCCGTGCTGCTGCTGCTCATCGGCTCGGACCTGTCCATGATGGAGGCGATCAACACCTACGACCGGCCCTTCTACCAGCGGGCTGTCGACTTCGTCGTCGATCCCCTCAGCCCCCATGACGTGGGGCAGGCTCTCGGCCTGTCCGCGGCGGAGGCGTTCGACGCCCATCTGGTCTCGGGTGGCCTGCCGATGATCTGCGAGGAATGGCCCCGTGGCGGCTCCCTCTGGGACTACCTGGAGGCGGCGACCGCGAACCCGCTCTCCGCGCTGATCGTCAGCGGAGAGCGTGCGCTCGCCGCCGAGTTCCCGCCAGAAGCCCTCGCCCGGGAGGTGCTGAGCGCGATCGGCGCCGGACAGCGCACGCACGCCAACATCGCCACCGCCGCCCAGGGGGGCTCCCGGGCATCGATGAACCGGGCGCTCCAGCTGCTGCTGGAGAAGCGCATGATCGCCGTGGAGCGGCCCCTGTCGACCCGGCCGTCCCGGGAGACGCGCTACCACGTGGTGGACACCCATCAGCGGTTCTGGATCCGGTTCATCGGGTCCCGCCTGGCCGACATCGAGCGTGGCCGAGCGGACAGGGTCATGGACAGGATCCGCCAGTCCTGGACGTCATGGCGAGGGACGGCCATCGAGCCCGTCATCCGCGAGTCCGTCCGGCGCATGGACGAGCTCCCCGAAGGCACCGGCGCCATAGGCGGCTACTGGACCCGGACCAACGATCCGGAGATCGACCTGGTCGGAGCCGACAGGGAGCCGATCGCCAAGAAGATCACGATGCTGGGGTCGATCAAGTGGCTAGAGAACCGGCCGTTCGACCATCACGATCTGAGCGAGCTCATCGTCCACCGCTCGAAGATGCCGGGCGCCGACACCTCCACGCCGCTCTGCGCGGTCTCGCGCAGTGGGTGCGACGTGGAGGGGGTCAGGCACGTCACGCCTGAGGAACTGCTCGGCGTCTGGCGCTAGGCGAGGCGGAACTGCCGGTCAGCTCGGGCCGGTGCCCCTCCAGGTCGTCCACTAGGCGGGGGCCACCTCGATCTGCAGTTCCGTCACCCATTCGGCCACGTCATCCGGACAGTGCAGGTAGACCTCCCTGGCCAGGGAGAGCGACCGGTGGCCGTTCTCCTCGATCCAGTGGGCGAGGGTCTGGAACGTGGACCCGACGTCCTCCATCGCACCGTGGTGGATGATCGTCGCCGCGGTGTCGATGCCGGGCAGGGCGACCACCTGGAAGTCGAGGTCCGGGCGCGGCCCGGTCGCGACGGGGAACGCGGCGTGGACCATCACGCTCCCGTCGTCCTCTGGCAGGTAGTAGGCGATGCCGGGGCCCGCGATGGCCACGCCCGCCGCCTCCAGGCGTTCGCAGAGCTGCCCGTACAGGGGTTGGATGACCGGGCTGATGTCCTCGCTGTCGTAGCTGGCGGCCCTGGCGCTGAGCTCGGCCACCGTGACTGGTGCGACCTTCTTGAGCACGACCTCGTCCGTTTTCATGTGCCCTTCCGTCTCGATGGTCCGGAGCCTCGCCTCGACGCCGCGCAACCTGGCCAGATCGGCGCTGATCTGGGCTTCGAGCTGGGCGCGGCGCAGCCGGACCATGCCGTGCAGTTCGTCCGCGCTCACCTTGTCGTCGAGGATCGCCCTGACCTGTTCCAGCGTGAAGCCGAGGTCTTTGATGGCGACGATCCTGTTGAGCCTGGACAGCTGCGCCGCCTGGTACAAGCGGTAGCCGGTGGACGGGTCCACCTGGGCGGGGCGCAGCAGCCCGAGCGCGTCGTAGTGGCGCAGCATGCGCACGGACACGAGTCCGAGCCTGGCGAAGTCTCCGATGCTGAACATGACCTCTCCAGGTGTAGGGCCTCACACGGTGTCAGGGTCAACCTACGCGGAGAGCTCTGGCAACTGGGCGTTTCGTCGGTTATGTTCCGTATGGGAGCGACCGAACGTTCGGTAGGAGACCGATGCTGGAGACGTACCTGACCGACCGCGACGCCGACGCGAGCCTGCGCATCAGGACGGCGGCGGTGCTGCTCTTCGCCCGGCAGGGCTACGCGGCCACGAGCATCAGGGACCTCGCCAGGACCGTCAACCTGACCAACGCCGGCATCTACCACCACGTGTCGAGCAAGGAGGCGCTGCTCGCCGACCTCATGCGGGCCGGGCATCTCGGCCTGATCGAGTCCACCGACCGGATGCTCGACGGTGCGGACCGGCCGGTGGACCGGCTGGCCCTGCTGATCGGCTCGCTGACCGCCATCCACGCGCTCAACCCCATGATCACCCGGGTGATGGACGGCGAACTGCGCTCGCTGACCCCGGGTTCGGCCGCTCACGACGAGGTCATCGCCCTGCGCGACGCCTACGAGGACCGATGGAGGCGCGCGCTGTCCGACGGCGTCCGGGAGGGCGCCTTCCGTATCGCCGACCAGAAGCTGACCAGGCTCGCCCTGATGTCCATGTGCACGGGAACCAGCGAGTGGTACCGCCCCGACGGCGACTCCACGCTGGAGCAGGTGTGCGCCGAGTTCGTCGCGATCGGCCTGGCCGCGGTGCGCGCGCCCGCCCAGCCGGTCGCGCGCCCCGACTTCTCCCTCTTGCCCGACTTTCCGTGGGAGCCGCCCGATGCGCGAACCGACCCCCGACCTGCGCGAAACGATCCCTGACCTGCTCCGACGCGCCGCCACCAGGTTCGGTGCGCGCGAGTTCCTCCGCTTCCCCGACGCGTCGCTGTCCTTCGCGGACGCGGACGAGCGATCCGACCGGCTCGCCGCCGGGCTGGCCGCCAGAGGCGTACGGCCGGGCGACCGGGTGGCCATCATGCTGGAGAACGTCTCCGGCTGGCCGCTGACCTGGCTGGCCGTGCTCAAGGCCGGGGCGATCGCGGTGCCGGTGAACGTCCGCTACCGCTCGGCCGACCTGGAGCACGTCCTGCGTGACTCGGGGGCCGTGGCCACGGTGAGCACCGCCGAGCACGCCCCGCACATCCCCGGCCCCGTGCACGTCCTCGACTCGCTGCCCTCGGACGACCCGCCGCCGGACGTCCCCTTCTCACCCCACGATGTAGCGAATTTTCAGTACACGTCGGGCACTACGGGCTTCCCCAAAGCCTGCATGCTCACCCACGACTACTGGCTGCGAACCGCCCACATCGTCGCCGACCTGGTACGCCCACGCGACGACGACGTCCTGCTGATCGCCCAGGCCCACTCCTACATGGACCCCCAGTGGACCACCCTGCTCTGCCTGCTCGGCGGCGTTCCCCACGTGGTGCTCCCCCGCTTCTCCGCCTCCGGCTTCTGGCCTGCGGTCCGCGAGCACGGCGCCACCCTCACCTACGTCCTCGGGACGATGCCGCTGCTGCTGTTCAAGCAGCCGCCGCACCCGCTCGACCGCGCCAACCGGATGCGGGTCGTGATCTGCTCCGGCATCGCCCCCGACCTGCACCAGGCGTTCGAGGAGCGCTGGGGCGCGCCGTGGCGCGAGCTCTACGGCTCGACCGAGTCCGGCCCCGACCTGCTGGCCGCCCCCGAGGCCGCCGAGACGGTCGGCACCGGCTCGCTGGGCCACCCGCCGCCCGGCAAGGAGGTCACGCTGGACGAGGAGACCGGCGAGATCCTCGTCCGCGGCCTGCCGATGATGCGCGGCTACTGGAACCACCCCGAAGCCACCGCGCACGTCTTCCGCAGCGGCTGGTACCACACGGGCGACCTCGGCCTCCGCGACGCCGGCGGCGGCATCCGCCACGCCGGGCGGATCAAGGACATGGTGCGCAGGGGCGGCGAGAACATCTCGTGCGCGGAGGTCGAGAGCGTGCTCGCGCAGCATCCCGCGGTCCTGTCCGCCGCCCTGGTGCCCGTCCCCGACGACCTGTTCGGGGAGTTGCCGAAGGCGTTCGTCCAGCTGCGTCCCGGCCACGTCCCCGGCAGGGAGACCGCCATGAGCGTGATCGCCCATGCCAGGGAACGGCTGGCCAAGTTCAAGATCCCGGCGTTCGTCGAGTTCGTGGACGGCTTCTCGCTGACGCCGTCCGCCCGGATCGAGAAGCGCCACCTGTCGCGACCCGACCAGCGGGCCGGGGCCATCTCCGTGGAAGAGGAGTCAGCATGATCGACGTGACCGTGCGCGACGAGGTGGCCCTGGTCACCCTGCGGCGTCCGGAGAAGCTCAACGCGCTCACCTCCGGCGCGCGCAAGGACCTCGCGGCGGCCGTGCGCGCCCACGGCGACGGCGAGCTCGCCAGAGGCGTCGTCGTCACCGGCACCGGACGGGCGTTCTCCGCCGGAGAGGACATCGACCAGGCCGTCGGGCAGTCGCTGGTGGACGAGGTCGACTCGTTCCAGGACCTGACCAGAGCCGTCCTGGAGACGCGGGTGCCGGTGGTCGCCGCGGTCAACGGGCTCGCGGTCGGCGGCGCGGCCGAGTGGACCCTCTGCTTCGACGCCCGCATCGGGACACCGTCGGCCGAGTACTTCCTGCCGGAGAACCACATCGGGCTGTCGATCTCGAACGCGTCCAGCTACCTGCTGCGCAGGCTGGTGGGCGGCAGGGCGCTGCGGCTGGTGCTCGACTCGACCAGGCTGAGCGCCGCCGACGCGCTGGCGTCCGGGCTGCTGGACGAGATCGTCGAGCCGGACGCGCTGATGGACACCGCGATCGGGCTCGTCCACCGCTGGACGTTGCCGGGCACGGCCACCGAGACCCACCTCAAGCTGCTCAGAGCGCCGCTGGAGGAGGTGGAGCGGGCCTTCGCCGCCGAGACGGAGGCGGCGAGGCAGGTCGACGAGGCCGGCCTCGCCCGCGCGGGCATGGAACGCTTCGTCTCCCGCGACAGGACCTGACCCGGGGAGCCCGTCAGGGGAGCCCGTCAGGGGACCACGATGGCGGCCAGCACCAGGGCGACCGCCACGGCGAGCACCGCGAACGCGTCGAGCGCCCAGGTGGTGCGGGCGGGACCGGCCGCCTCCTCGCGCCGCCTGGCCGACTCGGCGCGCCCGGTGATCTGCTCCCCCACCCAGTCGGCGTGCGTCTTCCCGGCGAACGCCTCCGCCGCCGCCTGCTCGCCCCTCGTCATCGCGGGCTCGGTGCGGAACCGGCTGGGACGCTGCGTCCTGGGCGCCGCCCTGCGCTGCGCCCTGGCCCGCTCCCGTGCCGTGCTCATCGGAGTCCACAGCCGCAGGAGCTGCTCGTCGTGCTGGACGTTGATCGAGTGCGAGACGGTCACGTCCCCCACGGACGCCCACGGGACGAACGTGGTGCGCAGCGGGTTCCGCCCGACCAGCCCCGACTCGGTGAACACGGTGGCCGGCCTGAGCGCGACCAGATAGACGATCGCGGTGAGCCCGCCGAGGATGGCGGCGGCCACCAGCGAGGGCTTGCCGTTGAAGCGGACGGTGAGGTCCCAGGCGTTCACCGCGACGAACGCCACCCAGACCCAGCCGAGCACGAAGGCGGTCTTGGACCGGTAGACCTGCTTCACGGCTGCCACTTCAGCCGCGCGAAGCCGGGCTTGATCACGCCGTTGATCAGTGCCAGCCGCTCGTCGAACGGGATGAACGCCGACTTCATCGCGTTCACCGTGAACCACTGCAGGTCATCCCAGTCGTAGCCGAACGCCTCGACCAGCTTGGCGAACTCCAGCGAGACGGAGGTGGAGCTCATCAGCCGGTTGTCGGTGTTGACCGTCACCCTGAAGTTCAGCCGGCGCAGCAGCCCGATGGGGTGCTCGGCGATCGACGGGGCGGCGCCCGTCTGCAGGTTGGAGGTCGGGCACATCTCCAGCGGGATGCGCTTGTCGCGGACGTAGGCGGCCAGCCGCCCGAGCTTGGCGGTGCCGTCGCCGGAGGTGGAGATGTCGTCGATGATGCGCACCCCGTGGCCCAGCCGGTCGGCGCCGCACCACTGGATGGCCTGCCAGATCGACGGCAGCCCGAACGCCTCACCGGCGTGGATGGTGAAGTGCGCGTTCTCCCGCTGCAGGTACTCGAACGCGTCGAGGTGCCGGGTGGGAGGGTAGCCCGCCTCGGCGCCCGCGATGTCGAACCCCACCACGCCGAGGTCGCGGTAGCGGACGGCCAGCTCGGCGATCTCCTTGGAGCGCGCCTGGTGCCGCATCGCGGTCAGCAGCGTGCCGACCTTGACGTCGCGGCCCTGCGAGCCCAGCTTGAACCCTTCGAGCACCGCTTCCACCACGGCGTCGAGGGTCAGCCCGGTGGTGGTGTGCTGCTCGGGCGCGAAGCGCACCTCCGCGTACACCACCCCGTCGGCGGCCAGGTCTTCGGCGCACTCGGCGGCCACCCTGACCAGCGCGTCGCGGGTCTGCATCACCCCTACGGTGTGCTCGAACGTCTCCAGGTACCGTTCCAGCGACCCGGAGTCGGAGGCCTCCTCGAACCACTGGCGCAGGTTTCCGGCGTCGGTGGTGGGCAGGCCCTGGTAGCCGTGCTCCCGAGCCAGCTCGACGATCGTCTCGGCCCGCAGGCCACCGTCGAGATGGTCGTGGAGCAGGACCTTGGGCGCGCGTCGGATCTCGTCAAGGGTGGGGCTCATCTGGCCATGATATGAGCTGTGGCCCCGCCCTCTCCCGCACGCCGGGGTCAGTCGCGACGGGCCAGGTCAGGAGAGAAGGCGGGAAGGCAGACGGCGACGTACTCGGCGCCCTCGGGGCCGGTGCTGTACCGGACCGTCTCGCCCGGCGCGCTGACCAACGACTCGCCCGCCGAGACCTTCGTGGTGCCGCCCGCGTGCTCGACCAGCACCGTGCCCTTGAGCACCACCGTGTACTCGGTGAACTCGGGGGTCTGGGGCGGCTCCGACCAGCCTGGCGGCGCCACCATGTGGGCGATCGAGATCGCCTCGTCGCCGCTGTTCACGCGGCCGATGTGCTCGTCGATGAGCTTGCCGCCCGGTACCGGGATTCTCGTCGGGCCTTCGATCTTTCTCACCACGACGTCAGTGTGCCACGTCCACGACGAGCTGGTTCGGGGAGGTCTGCTGATCGAGGCGGTACCCGGCGCGATGGTCGAGGACCAGGCCGATGCCGACCCTGCCCTCGAAGTCGCCGGTCTTGACCACGGCGCGGACGTTGCCGAGGTTGGTCTGGTAGACCGGGCCGCCTTCCCACGTGGGGGCGCCCTTATCGGTGTGGGCCTGGGCCCGGCTGAGGGCGATCTCGAGGTAGGCGCCGCCCTTGACGTCCAGGCGGTCGCCCGAGCCGTCCTGGACGAGTTCCTTGACCCAGGTGGCCTTGTAGGCGGGGGGATCGCCCTCGAAGTCGACCACGATCCGGTCGAACCCGTCGCGGGCCTCCCAGTTGACCGCCTTCACCACGGCGGGCTCGCCCTTGCCGTCCTGCATGTCGACGTCGACCTCGGACGTGCTCGTCGGCGGCGGGTCGTCGGTGCGGGCCGGGGTGGGGGTGGGCGACGGAGGCGAAACGGCCGCGCTGCCGACGGGCGTGACGTTGCCACAGGCGGACAGGACGGCCAGGAGAGCGAGCCCGGCGACCGCACGGGCGAACCCCTGGACGGTCCCCGGTGCGGGTGACGGGCGCATATCCCGATGATGCCCCACCGCTGTGCCGGCAAGCAGGCTTTCCGCGGATCACCGCAAGCCTTTCCCTGGATCAGGGAGTTCGCAGACCAGGGGCCCCGCGCGAGCACGCGCGAGACCCCTGGCGACCCTGGACGGACGATCAGACCGTCTCGTAGACCTTGACCTCCTCCTCGACCGCCGCCACCTTGCGGAAGCGCAGCCCCGTGGCGGAGATCGCGACGCCGACCAGGGCCAGCACCAGCGACACGACGATCGCCGCGCGCAGCGTCCCGATCGAGATCGCGCCGGCCGGGCCGGAGGTGAGCACCGCGGTGACCACGGCCAGCACGATCGCGCCGCCCACCTGGCCGGAGGTGTTGAGCAGGCCGGAGGCCAGCCCCTGCTCGTCGTCGTCCACGCCGTTGGTGGCCTGGATGTTGAGCGACGGGAACGACAGCGCGAACGCGATGCCCAGCAGGATCATGCCGGGGATGACCATGCCGCCCAGGCTCGGAGTCTCGTCGATGCCGAGGAAGATGGCGTAGCCCCCGGCCAGCGCGGCGGCCCCGATGACGATCAGCTTGCCGGTGCCGAACCTGTCGGCGAAGTCGCCCATCTTGGTGCTGGTGATGGCCACGAGCAGGCCGGCGGGCAGGAACGCGAGCGCGGTGCCGAGAGCCGACCAGTGCAGCAGGTTCTGGAAGTACTGCATGGCGACGAACTGGAAGGACACGTACGAGCCCATCAGGATGAGCAGCCCCAGGTTGGCCCGGACGATCGAGCCGGAGCGCAGGATGCCGAGCCGGACCAGCGGGTGCTTCATCCTGAGCTCGGCGAAGACGAACAGGCCGAGGAGTGCGGCGGTGACCACGAGCGAGCCGAGCGTGCGCAGCGAGGCCCAGCCGACCTCGGGCGCCTGCACCACGGTGTAGACGAGCAGCAGCATCGAGGCGGTGATCAGCACCGCGCCGACCAGGTCGTGACCGCCCTCGGCGCGCTCCTCCTCGCCGCGCGGCAGCACCTTGAGCGCGGCGAACAGCGCGATGATCGCGACCGGCACCGGCATCAGCAGCGTCCAGCGCCACCCCAGCTCGGTCAGCAGGCCGGACAGCACCAATCCCAGCGAGTAGCCGCTGGCGCCGCAGGCGGTGAAGATGCTCAACGCCTTGTTGCGCGCGGGGCCTTCGGGGAAGGTCGTGGTGATGATCGACAAGGCGGCGGGGGCGGTGAAGGCCGCTCCCACGCCCTTCACAAAACGGGCGGCGATGAGCAGCGCGCCGTTGTCCACCAGGCCGCCGAGCAGCGACGCGACGGCGAAGACGCCCAGCGCGACCAGGAACACCCTGCGCCGCCCGAGCAGGTCGGCGGTCCTGCCGCCGAGCAGCAGGAGACCGCCGTAGCCGAGCACGTAACCGCTGACGACCCATTGCAAAGAGGAGGTAGAGAGCCCCAGATCACGCTGGATGGAAGGCAGTGCCACACCGACCATCGAGACATCGAGGGCGTCAAGGAAGATCACTGCACAGAGCACGGCGAGCGCGCCCCAACGAGATGAGGAAGAGGACATGGACCCGAAGACTACATGCATCCGCATCTAATGCAAATGCATTTAATGTCGTTGCATGAGATTTAGCGAGGTGGTAACCTCCGCGTCATGGACGATGAGCTCGCGGTCGAGGGCTGGCAAGGCGAGGGCTGGCAAGTCGAGGCCTGGCAGTACGTCCTGGCCAAGCACGCCAAGGCGATGTGCGCGCTGGAACGCGAGCTCGGCGACAGACATGGCCTCGGGCCCAGCGAGTTCGAGGTGCTCGACCGCATCGTCCACCACGACAGGAAGCTGCGCGTCCAGGAGCTCTGTGACGAGGTCCACCTAAGCCAGAGCGCGCTCTCCCGCGTGGTGGCGCGCCTGGAGAAGGCCGCGCTGGTCTCGCGCGGCGTCTGCGACTCCGACCGGCGCGGCGTGTTCGTCTGCATCACCGACGAGGGCCGCGCCAGGCACGCGGAGGCGCTGCCGACGCAGCGCGCCGTGCTGGCCGAGGTCTTCTCCGCCTCCCCCGTGCCCACCGCCTGACCTCCTGCCGATCGCCGGGAGACCGGTGATCGTGTGCAGGAGGACCGGGGAGCGTTGCTGGAGGCCGCGCGGGCAGGTGACCCCGTCGCCTTCGACGCGTACCGACCGGCCGCGACGAGGCACCCTGAGCGCCCGGCCGGTCGGCGTCAGGCGGTGATGCGGTCGATGACCAGGGGGAGGAGGTCCTGGCTCGCGGGGCCGACCGTGTAGCCGCCCGCCAGCGCCTCCAGAGCACGGTCGAAGCGGGCTGTTTCGTCCGCGTGCAGGGTCATGAGCGGCTGCCCCTCGCGGACGAGGTCGCCCGGCTTGGCGTGCAGGGTGATGCCCGCGCCGAACGACACCGGGTCCTCCTTGCGCGCCCTGCCCGCCCCGAGCCGCCAGGCGGCGAGGCCGACCGCGTAGGCGTCGAGGCTGGTCAGCACGCCCGACGAGGGGGCTTCGACGGTCATCGTCTCGGCGGCCCTGGGCAGCAGGGCGTCGGGGTCGCCGCCCTGGGCGGTGATCATGCGGCGCCAGTGGTCCATCGCCGAGCCGTCCTTCAGGGCCTGCTCGGGGTCCTTGCCCGCGATGCCGGCGGCGTCCAGCATCTCCCTCGCCAGCCGCACCGTCAGCTCCACCACGTCGGACGGCCCGCCGCCTGCCAGGACCTCGACCGACTCCTCGACCTCCAGCGCGTTGCCCACGGCGCGGCCGAGCGGCCGGTCCATCGCGGTGAGCAGCGCGACCGTGCGGACGCCCGCGTCGGTGCCCAGCGCGACCATGGTCTCGGCCAGCTCGCGGGCCAGTTCCGGGGTCTTCATGAACGCGCCGGAGCCGACCTTGACGTCCAGCACCAGCGAGCCCGTGCCCTCGGCGATCTTCTTGGACATGATCGAGGACGCGATCAGCGGGATCGACTCGACCGTGCCCGTCACGTCGCGCAGCGCGTACAGCTTCTTGTCGGCGGGGGCCAGGCCGGAGCCGGCCGCGCAGATGACCGCGCCCGCCGAGCGCAGCACGTCCAGCATCTCGGCGTTGGACAGCGAGGCCCGCCAGCCGGGGATCGACTCGAGCTTGTCGAGCGTGCCGCCGGTGTGCCCGAGCCCGCGCCCCGACAGCTGCGGGACGTAGGCGCCGCACGCCGCCACCAGCGGCGCGAGCGGCAGCGTGATCTTGTCGCCGACGCCGCCGGTGGAGTGCTTGTCGGCGGTGGGACGGTCCAGGACGGACCAGTCCATGCGCTCGCCCGAGCGGATCATGGCCTTGGTCCAGCCGGCGATCTCGCGCCGGTTCATCCCGTTCAGCAGGATCGCCATGGCCAGCGAGGACATCTGCTCGTCGGCCACGTCGCCGCGCGTGTAGGCGTCGATGACCCAGTCGATCTGGGCGGCCGTCAGCTCGCCGCCGTCGCGCTTGGCGACGATGACCTCGATCGCGTCCATCACGCCATCCTGGACAGGTCGTGAGGGCCGAACGCGTACGGCAGCATCTCGGCCATCCGCTTCGGCCCGTCGACGGTCTCCACCAGCAGGTCGTTACCGCCGAACTCGAACAGGAGCTGGCGGCATCGCCCGCACGGCATCAGCAGCTCGCCGTGCCCGTCGACGCAGGTGAAGGCCACCAGCCTGCCACCGCCGGACGCCTGCAGCGCGGAGACCAGCCCGCACTCGGCGCACAGGCCGATGCCGTAGGAGGCGTTCTCGACGTTGCAGCCGGTGACGATCCGGCCGTCGTCGACCAGCGCCGCCGCCCCGACGGGGAACTTCGAGTACGGCGCGTACGCGTGGTGCATGGCCTCGTTGGCCTCGGCCCTGAGCGCGTCCCAGCTGACTTGGTGGTGGCTACTCAATGCTGTTCCCCCCGGCGGTAACGCACGCCGTCGGCCTTGGGCATCCGCAGGCGCTGCGAGGCGACCAGGAGCACCAGCAGCGTCAGCACGTGCGGCGTGATGAAGACGAACTCGTTCGGCAGCTTGTCGACGGTCATCCAGAGCCAGACGAGCAGGACGGCTCCCACCGCCGCCCCGGCGAGCAGCGTGTACTCCCGGGCTCCTCTGGCCACGATCTCGGCAGGCTGGTTGGACGCCAGCATGCCACGGAGCCGGGCGCCGAGGTAGAGCACGAGCAGCGCCGCGCCGAACAGGAAGAACGAGGTGACGGCGCCGGAGCTGCGCAGTTGCAGGCCGTCGGCGTAGCCGAACAGCGCCGCACCCGCGGCCAGCCCGCCGGGCCGCCAGTTACCGAAGATCATCGCGGCCAGGCCGATGAAACCGCGCCCGGCCGTCTGGCCCTCGACGTACTTGGTGCTGACGAAGACCAGGAACACGCCGCCGAGCCCGGCGAACGCGCCGGAGATGACGACGGCCACGTACTTGATCAGATAGACGTTCACGCCGAGCGACTCGGCCGCCCACGGGTTCTCGCCCGCCGAGCGCAGCCGCAGGCCGAAGGCCGTGCGCCAGAGCACGAAGAACGTCAGGGGCAGCAACAGCACGGCCAGGATCACCAGCGCGTTGACCTCGTGCGTGAGCCCGCGCAGGATGCCCGCCAGGTCGGAGAGCAGGAACCAGTGCGTGCCCTCCAGGCTGCCGAGCCAGTCGGGCCCCGACGACAGCAGAGGCAGGCTGACCTCGGGCCCCTGGGACGACAGCGCGGGCGAGGTGGTGATGCCGGCCCCGGCCTTGGCCGCCCCGGTGCCCTCCTTGTAGAGGACCTCCGACAGGAAGCGCGTGACGCCCGGCCCGAGCAGGTTGATGGCGACGCCGCTGATGATGTGGTCGACGCCGAACGTCACGGTCGCCACCGCGTGGATCAGCCCGCCGAGCGCGCCGGCGACCAGCCCGGCGAGCAGCGCCGCCGCCCAGCCCCACTGGTATCCGGCCCATCCGGCGAACCAGGTGCCGAGCACCATCATGCCTTCGAGGCCGATGTTGACCACGCCGGCCCGCTCCGCCCAGAGCCCGCCGAGCCCGGCCAGCCCGATCGGCACGGCGAGCAGCAGCGCCGCGGCGAAGGTGCCGGAGGAGGTGATGTCGTCCTGCCCGGACACGATCCGCACCAGCGACATCAGCAGGATGAGCACGGCGGCGCCGATGAGGCCCAGATGGTACTTGCGGACCCGGGTAGTCGCTACGACGCTCATGCCGCCACCTCAACGGGAGTGTTCCTGCCGAGCTGCTGCGCGGCCCGCCGTTCCTCGCGCCGCAGCGCGACCCTGCTCGTGATCTCGTTGGCGACGACCACCAGCAGCACGATCGTCCCCTGCATGATCATGATGACCGACGGGGGCACGCTGGCGAACTGCAGCGGCCCCTGGGCCCGGTCGAGGAAGCCGAACAGCAGCGCGGCGACCGCGATGCCGACCGGCCTGTTACGGCCGAGCAGCGCGACCGCGATGCCGAGGAAGCCCAGGCCGGGGGTGAAGTTGGAGCCGAAGGAGTGCTTGTCGCCGAGGATCTCCGGCAGCCCGATCAGCCCGGCGATCGCGCCAGAGAGCACCATCGCGGAGATGACCATCTTCTTCGGGTTGACGCCCGACGCCAGCGCCGCGGACGCGTTCAGCCCGCTGGCCTTGACGTCGAAGCCGAACCGGGTGCGCTCGAGCACCAGCCAGAGCAGCGCGCCGAGCACGACCGCCACGAGCAGGAAGCCCCAGAGCCCGCCGCCGCGCGGCGCCGGCAGCCCGAACATCTCGAAGATCCAGTTGAGGTTGGGGAACCAGGCCGACTGCGGCAGCACCGGGGTGTTGGTCGTGAGCGTGCCTGAGGCGCGCTCACCGGTGAACGGCCCGCGCACGAGGAAGGCCGCCAGGTTGATCGCAATGTAGTTCAACATGATCGTGGAGATGACCTCGTTCACCCCCCTGCCGACCTTCATCACCGCGGGGATCAGCGCGTAGAGGCCACCGACGGCCATCGCGACCACGATGATCACCAGGATCTGGATCGGCGCGGGCGCCGTGAACTGCGCACCGACGTAGGCCGCGCAGATGGCCGCGATCCGGTACTGGCCCTCGACACCGATGTTGAAGAGGTTCATCCGGAACCCGACCGCCACCGCCAGGCCGGCGATGTACAGCGGCACCGCCCTGTTCAGCATGGTCGTGATGCCGTTGACGACCGAACGGGGAGTTTCGCCGAAGTCGAAGAAGGCGGCGAACGCGGCCTCGGGGCTGGCCCCCGCGGCGACGATCGCCACGCTGGAGATCACGATGGCCAGCACGATCGCGGCCGCGGCGCCTGCGACGGTCAGCAGCGCCCGATAGAGCCCTGCGGGCATCACGTCTCCTCAGTGCCGGTGATGGCGCCGGTCATGTAGCCGCCCAGCCGCTCGGGCGTCACGGCGGACGGGTCGAGCCGGGCGACGAGCCGCCCGCGGTAGATCACATGCAGCGTGTCGGACAGGCCGATCAGCTCGTCGAGGTCCGCCGAGATCAGCAGCACGGCCAGCCCGGCGGCCCTGGCGTTGCGCAGGTGGTCCCAGATGGCCGCCTGGGCGCCGACGTCCACGCCGCGGGTGGGGTGCGCGGCGATGAGGAACTTCGGCTCGCCGCTCATCTCCCGGCCCACGATCAGCTTCTGCTGGTTGCCCCCCGACAGGGCCAGGGCCAGGGTGTCGACGCTGGGCGTGCGCACGTCGTACTCCTTGACGATGCGCTCGGTGTCGGCTCGGGACGCCCGCCTGTTGACCCAGATGCCGCTGCGCGCGGGCCGCCTGGTCTGGTGGCCGAGCACCCGGTTCTCCCACAGGGACGACTCCAGCAGCAGCCCCTGCCGGTGCCGATCCTCCGGGATGTAACCGATGCCCGACTCGCGGCGTTTCAAGGTGGACCAGGAGCTGATGTCGGCCGCACCGAGCGTGATCTCGCCGTGGGCGGGGCGCATGCCCATGATCGCCTCGATCAGCTCCGACTGCCCGTTGCCCTCGACTCCGGCGATGCCGAGGATCTCGCCCTGGTGGATGTCGAACGAGACGCCGTCGAGCAGCAGCCGCCTGCCGTCCTCGCGCAGCTTGTCGACGTAGACCTGCACGGACGTGCCCTTGGGGACGGGGCGGTACCCGTCGGCCTCCATGGTGAGGCCGGACACCCGCAGGGCGACCGTCTCGGTGACCGTGGACTCGCGGGTCTCGGGGGTGGGCAGCTCGCTGCCGACCATCAGCTCGGCGAGCTGGCGGGCGGTGACCTCGGCCGGGTCGACGGCGGCGACGGTGGTGCCGCGGCGGATCACGGTGATCGCGTCGGCGATGCTGAGCACCTCGTCGAGCTTGTGCGAGATGAAGATGACGGTCAGGCCGTCGGCCTTGAGCTCGCGCAGGTTGTCGAAGAGCTCGTCGACCTCCTGCGGCACGAGCACCGCGGTGGGCTCGTCGAGGATCAGGATGCGCGCGCCGCGGTAGAGCACCTTGAGGATCTCGACCCGCTGCCTGTCGCCGACGCCGAGGTCCTCGACCAGCCGGTCGGGATCGACGCTCAGGCCGTGACCGGCCGCGAGCTGGGCGATGCGGGCGCGGGCCTGGGCGGTGTCGAGGGTGCCGGCCCGCTTCGGCTCTGCGCCGAGGACGATGTTCTCCAGCACGGTGAAGTTGTCGGCCAGCATGAAGTGCTGGTGGACCATGCCGATGCCCGCGGCGATCGCGTCGCTGGGCGTGCGGAAGCTGACTTCTTGGCCGTTGACCCTGATCGTGCCCTCGTCCGGCTTCTGCATGCCGTAAAGGATCTTCATCAGGGTGGACTTACCCGCGCCGTTCTCTCCCACGATCGCGTGCACCGTACCGGGTTCGACGGTGATGCGGATGTCGCGGTTGGCCACCACGCCGGGGAAGCGTTTGGTGATGCCCTCCAGCTCGACGGCGGGTTGCACCGCGGCGAGGGTTTCCGAGCTCATGCGGTCTCCTTGAGCCGGGTGGATAGACCGAAGGCCCGGGGATTAGGCCCCCCGGGCCCTCGCTTGACCTTCCTACCCAGGTTACGGCTTGGACGGAACCGTGATTTTGCCGTCGACGATGTCCTTCTTGACCGCGTCGAGCTTGTCCTTGAGGTCGTCGATCTCGCCACCGGTGGTGGCCAGGCCGACGCCGTCGACCTTGAGGTCGTAGACGGTGTTGGTGCCGCCCTTGGCGCCGCCCTGGAAGGCCTTGATGAACTCGAACACGCCGACGTCCACGCGCTTGATCATCGAGGTCATGATGACGGACTGCAGGTCGGCCTCCTTGACGGTCTGGCGCTGGTCGGAGTCGACGCCGATGGCCTTCTTCTTGGCCGCGGCCGCCGCCTGGAACACGCCGAGGCCGGAGTCGCCGGCGGCGTGGTAGACGATCTCCGCGCCGTCCTGGAACATCTTCTCGGCCGCGACCTTGCCCTTGTCGGGGGCCTTGAAGCCGCTGAAGTCCCCGTCGGGGGTGAGGTACTTGATGTCGATCTTGGCGTCCTTCTTGACCGACTTCACGCCGGCCACGAAGCCCGCCTCGAACTTCTTGATCAGGTCGTTCTCGACGCCGCCGACGTAGCCGACGTGGCCGCTCTTGGCCTTGGTCGCCGCGGCGACGCCCGCCAGGTAGGAGCCCTGCTCCTCGGCGAACTGCAGGCCGGTGACGTTCGGCGCGTTGGAGGCGGAGTCGACGACCGCGAACTGGATCTCGGGGTACTCCAGGGCCGTCTTCTTGATGTCGTCGCCGTAGGCGAAGCCGACACCGATGATCGGGTTGTAGCCGGCGTCGGCGAGCTGGCGCAGGAGTTCGCCGCGGTTGGAGCCGTCGGCGGCGGGGCTCAGGTCCTTGATGTCCGCGCCCAGCTCGGTCTTGGCCTTCTCCAGGCCCGCGTACGCGGCGTCGTTGAACGACTTGTCACCGCGCCCGCCGACGTCGAACGCGAGACCGACCTTCAGCGCGCCCGGCTTGGACGCCTCGCTGCTCGCTCCCGATGTGGGCTGGGCGCTCGCCGTGCTGTCGCCCCCGCTGCTGCCGCCACAGGCCGCGGCCGCCATGAGCATGACGCCGGCGACAGAGCCGATCGCCATCCTGCCGAATCGCTTGCTGAGCAAGGCGACTCCCTTCCATTTCCCCGCCGCCGAACTTCATCGCGGGCGCGAAGAAACGTACGGCACCTGCACGGAAGATAGTTGGTTGACCAGGGCAGACCAAACCGGCACACAAGGTCGCAACCGGTCCGTTATCGACATCAGTCGCGTCTGTGACCTGCGGACAGATCGGCGCCCCCGGCCAGGTCCTCTTATTTTTACCGTAACTTGACGCGGGTCAAGGGCTTGCCGTGCGGCCGATCTTGACGGAGATTTTCGATCATAGATGGAAGTCCGTCTGCCACGGGAGCCCTGATGCGTGCTCGGAAGGTTCTGGCGGTGCCGCTGGCCGCGGTGCTCGTCCTGGCGATGGGCGCCGCGCCCGCTACGGCCGGTCCACCGGAGACCCCGCCGGAGATCCCGCGGGAGATCAAGGTCGAGGGCAACGCCACCCAACCGGTCTTCTCCCGCGCCGACGCCGTCAGACAGACCGTGTTCGTGGAGGTCGCCGGCACTGACAGCGACAGCGACGGCAGCCCCGACCGGGTGGCCGTGGACATCCTGCGTCCCAAGGAGACCGAGCAGGGCCTGAAGGTCCCCGTGATCATGGAGGCCAGTCCGTACTACGCGGGCGGCAACGACGTGCCCAACCACGTGGTGGACGTGGACGACGACGGCAACCCGCTGCCCACGCTGTGGGCGCGGGCGAACAAGCTCGCCGCCGAGCCCTTCGACGGCTACTACGACAACTACTTCCTGCCGCGCGGCTACGCGATCGCGCTGGTGGAGAACCTGGGCAGCGGGCGCGCCACGGGCTGCCCGACGACCGGCGACCGCAACGAGACGGCCGGCCCGAAGGCCGCGATCGACTGGCTGAACGGCCGGGCCAGGGCCTTCACCGCCGACGGCGAGCCGGTGTCGGCGTCCTGGTCGACCGGCAAGGTCGGCATGATCGGCGTCTCCTACAACGGGACCCTGCCCAACGCGGTCGCCTCGACGGGGGTCAAGGGGCTGGAGACGATCGTCCCGATCGCCGCGATCTCGTCCTGGTACGACTACTACCGGGCCAACGGCGGCGTCGTCGCGCCCGGCGGCTTCCAGGGCGAGGACACAGACGTGCTGGCCAAGTACGTCCTCACCCGGGCCGACGGCCAGCGGGTCTGCGGCCCCGTCATGGAGCACCTGACGGCGGCGCAGGACCGGGTCACCGGCGACTACAGCCGTTTCTGGGACGTCCGCAACTACCTCAACGACGTCGGCAAGGTCAGGGCCAGCGTCTTCCTGGTGCACGGGCTCAACGACTGGAACGTCAAGACCAAGCAGTTCGCCCAGTGGTGGGACGCCCTGGCCAAGCGGCACGTCCCGCGCAAGATCTGGCTGCACCAGGGCACCCACATGAGCCCCTTCAACCTCAGGACGGTCGAGTGGCTCCGCCAGCTGCACGGCTGGTTCGACTACTGGCTGTACGGGATCGACAGCGGCATCATGCGCGAACCGCAGGCGGACGTGGAGATCGGCCCCGGCGACTGGGGCCAGTACGCCTCGTGGCCGCTTCCCGGCGCCGCCCCTGTCAGGCTCCGACTCGGCCGGAACTCCGAGCTGGGCCCGCTCGCCCGCCCGTGGCCGGGGCGCGAGTCGTTCGTCGACCAGAAGGACCGCACGGCCGAGCAGCTGGTCGAGTCGGCCCCCGCACCCGATCCCAACCGCCTGGCTTACCTGACGTCCGAGCTGCCGGCGGACGTCCGGATCTCGGGCACTCCCGAGGTCTCGGTCAGGGCCTCCTTCAGCGGCGGCTCCTCGCCGTACCTGACGGCCCTGCTGGTGGACTACGGCGAGGACGTCCGCCCTGACGGGTCGCTGGTGCCGACGGGCGAGACGCTCTGCTACGGCGAAGGTGTCCCCGGCGACACGGGCTGCACGGCGCTGCGCAGGCTGGGAACCGTCACCACCCCGTACAAGATCGTCTCCAGGGGCTGGCTGGACGTCCGCAACCGCGCCGGCATGGACCACTCGCAACCGCTACGCCCCGGCAAGGACTACACCTTCACCTGGGACTTCCAGCCCAAGGACTACCTGTTCAAGCAGGGCCACCGGATCGGTCTGGTGATCATCTCGACGGACCGCGACTACACGCTGCGCTACCCGCCGGGCACCAGGGTCGAGCTCTCGCCCGGCCGCTCGTCGCTGACCCTGCCGGTGGTCGCCGGCAGGCTCAACTGACTCTCAGGCCAGTGTCGTGAGCGGATCGACGACGCGGCCGGCCTCCCACAGCGCGGTGAGGGCGGTCGCGGCCATCATCCGCACGCCCATCCCGATCGCGCTCTCGTCGACGTCGAAGGTGCCCTGGTGGATGTCGTAGGTGACGCCGCCTGGCGACCGCGTGCCCAGCCGGGCGAAGGCTCCCGGGATCGACTCGAGGTACCAGGCGAAGTCCTCGCCGCCGAGGGACTGCTGCGTCGGCACCACGGCGGACGCCCCCAGGACGCGCTCGGCCGACGCGGCCAGCATCTCCACGCTCACCTCGTCGTTGACGACCGGCGGCACCCCGCGGGTGTAGTCCATGGTCGCCTCGATGCCGTAGGCGGAGGCGACCGACTCGAGCAGCGCCTTGATCAGATCGGGGGCGGCGTGCCAGGCGTTCTCGTCCAGGCAGCGGACCGTGCCCTCGGCCACGCCGTCGTCGGGGATGGCGTTGGCGGCCGAGCCCGCCTCGACCTTGCCCCAGACCAGGCTGAGCGAGGAGCGCGGGTCGACCCGGCGGGAGAGCGCGGCGGGCAGCTCGGTGAGGACCTTGGCCAGGGCGAAGACGAGATCGGCGGTCAGGTGCGGCCTGGCCGTGTGGCCGCCGGGGCCGGAGACGCGGACGACCAGCTTGTCGCAGGCCGAGGTGATCGGGCCGGACTTGAGGCCGATCTGGCCGACGTCGACGCGCGGGTCGCAGTGCAGGCCGAAGATGCGGTCGACGCCGCTGATGCCGCCGTGCGCCATGACCTCGAGCGCGCCGCCGGGCAGCTCTTCCGCCGGCTGGAAGACGAGCCGGACGCGCCCGGGAAGCAGCCCCGCGGCGGCCTGCTGGGCGAGGAAGAGCGAGGTGCCGAGCAGGACGGTGGTGTGCACGTCGTGGCCGCACGCGTGGCAGACGCCCGTGACGGTCGAACGGTACGAGACGTCCTTCTCGTCCTGCAGGGGCAGCGCGTCGATGTCGGCGCGCAGCGCCACGGTCGGGCCGTCGCCGCTGCCCACGTCGCACACCAGCCCGGTGCCACGCGGGAGCACGGAAGGCGTGAGGCCGGCGGCGATGAGCCGCTCGGCGATGCGCTGGGTCGTGCGGTACTCGGCGAAGGCGAGCTCTGGGTGCATGTGCAGGTCGCGACGGAACGCCACCAGATTCTGCTCGTTCTCCGCCAGGAACGCGTCGAGTTCCCCCCGCAGCTCACGGCCCCGCATCAGTCACCATCCCGTCACGTGCCGTGCGACCCCTTGACACAACGTCGCCCGGCTCAATCTGCGCTGTCTTTCATCCATGTTTCGCACTGCGGTAGCTGTCCGGTCAGGGCAGTCACCCGGGCAATCAAAGGCCGCACCCGTGGGTTTCGGTGCCAGAGATCGTCAGAACGGGAGACCGCGGCGAGGGTGGCCGTGAGCCCGATGGCGATGCTTCGACTTTATCGCTCCCGTGACGCTTCTCGCCGACAACTACCCCAAAAGTTCGCTGACGGCATGCCCGTAACCTCAGGTCGTTACGGTAAGTGAGCGTCTACCTGACCCCGAAATAGTCACAAGGGATCATTAGATGGTGACCCGTCGTCGTCACTTCCAAACGTGGTCGGCGATTCCGAATCCTGTCACCTTCCGTCATGTTCATCACACTACGACGACGGCTGTTTCTGCGAAGAATGCGTGTTTCACTCGCTATATGATCACTAATATCCCGTTCGGGGAGAAGCATGCGAGATTGAGCATCTTCGAGCCGGGCGAGGGGACCCTGGTGGTCGTGCCCTCGCTCTCCCTGCCACAGGACGAGCTCCGCCGCATCACGGGGGCGAGATGCTACGAGGAGCGTCTGCTGTTCCTCCTGTTCACGCTCCGCGACCCCCGCGTCAAGGTGGTCTACCTCTCCTCGGCGCCCATCGATCCGGACATCGTCGCGTACTACCTGAGCTTCCTTCCCGACCCCGCCGGGGCCGCGGTCCGGCTCCGGCTCATCAGCCTCGACGACCCCGCCTCACAGCCGCTGACCAGGACCCTGCTCTCGCGTCCCGACGCGATCGAGCGCCTGCGCCAGGCCGTCGACGGCGACGCCTGGCTGGTCCCGTTCGTCCTGAGCGAGCTGGAGGAGGAACTCGCGGCGCTGCTCGGCATCCCGCTCTACGGCCCGGCCACGTCGCTGGCCTACTACGGCTCCAAGAGCGGTTCGCGCGAGGTCGGCCTGGAGGCGGGCGTGCCGATGGCACGCGGCTTCGGCGACCTGCACTCGGCCGCCGAGATCGAGGACGCGATGGAGTCGCTGCCGGGCGAACGGGTGATCGTCAAGCTCAACGACGGCTACTCCGGGCTGGGCAACGCGATCGTCACGAAGAGCGACCGGTCTCGGACGAGCTTCTCGGCGGCGGGCGAGACCTGGGAGAGCTTCACCGCCAAGATCGTCGAGCGGGGGGCCGTGGCCGAGGAGTTCATCGAGCACCAGCCGCTCTACTTCCCGAGCGCGCTGGCCCGCATCACGCCCGGCGGCCACCACGACGTCCTGGCCACCCATGACCAGGTGCTCGGCGGCGCCAACAAGGACGTCTACCAGGGGTGCTCGTTCCCCGCCGCGTCCCAGTACCGGGCCGAGGTGGAGGAGTCGGCCTCCGGGATCGCCCGCGTCCTGGCCGAGCGCGGCGTGGTGGGGCTGTTCGGCATGGACTTCTTCGCGATGAAGACCGACGCCGGCTACGCCGCCCTGCTCTGCGAGATCAACCTGCGGATCGGCGGCACCACCCACCCGTTCGGCGCGGCGCTGCTGACCACCGGCGCCACCTACGACCACGGCACCGGCCTGCTCATGGTGGGCGACCAGCCCAAGTACTACACCGCGACCGACAACTGCGCCGCCCGCTGCCTGCGCGGCCGCTCCCCTGGCGAGGTCGTGCGGACGGTCGAGAGGCTGGGGCTCGGCTTCGACCACGGCCGCCGCACCGGCAACGTCTTCCACCTGCTCGGCGCGATCCCCGAGCACGGCAAGCTCGGTTTCACCACGATCGGCGACTCCCGCGAGGAGGCCGACGAGCTCCACCGGATCACCCGCCGGGCGCTTTGCGGAACCCCTTCCAGCCGATGACGGCCAGCACGACCGCGAGCACCAGGTTGACCGCGATCAGGACTCCGTGCACCACGTAGAAGGCCGTCGGATGTCCGTCGGCCAGGTTGAATGCCAGCATCACCCACTCGAAGACCATGAACGCGCCGAGGGCGACGAGGAAACCGGCGATCTTTCGTGACATTGCCATCTCTCTAGTGTCCAAGGTGGATCTTCAGGGGATGTGTCGCCACATGGGCATTGACACAAAGCTACGCTGAGACCGCCATGTGGATGAAACCGGTGCCTGTCACGGCACTCCTCGCGGCGGTCACGCTCACCGCACCAGCGCACGCCTCGACCACCGCACCTATCGGGGGCGACGCGTTGGGCAGCCGCGGCCTGGTGAAGCCCGACGGCGTGGAAGCGCCGCCGAAGACGCAGGCCACCTCATTCGTGATCGCGGACGTCGACACCGGGCAGGTGCTCGCGGCCAAGGACGCCCACGGGCGCTACCTGCCGGCCAGCACGCTCAAGACGCTGACAGCGCTCACGCTCATCCCGAAACTCGACAAGGACCTCAAGGTCAGACCGAGCGAGAACGCGTGCAACCAGGAAGGCACCGCGGTCGGCCTCTCGCCCAAGGTCACCTACAAGGTGGACGACCTGTTCAGGGCGCTGATGATGTCCTCGGCCAACGACGCGGCGATGGCGCTGGCCGAGACGAACGGCGGCGTCCCCAAGACCATGCGGGACATGAACGCCGAGGCCAAGCGCCTGCAGGCGAACGACACCGTGGCCAAGACCCCCAGCGGCCTGGACAAACCCGGCCAGAGCAGCTCGGCCTACGACCTGGCGCTCATCGCGCGGGCCGGCCTGGCCAATCCCGCCTTCCGGCGATATATCAGCACGAAGGTCGCCAAGTTCCCGGCACCGAAGAGCTACTACGAGATCAGCAACCACAACAAGCTGCTCTGGCGCTACAAGGGCATGATCGGCGTCAAGAACGGCTGGACGTCCAAGGCCCTGGGCAGCTTCGTCGGCGCCGCCACGCGCGACGGCCACACCATCATGGTCACGATCATGCGGCACGACGGCTACTTCTGGGACGAGGTCGCCAAGCTGCTCGACTGGGGCTTCCAGGTCAGAGGCCATGTCCCGCCCGTGGGCCAGCTGGTGGACCCGATCCCGCCCGTGCGGCCGACACCGCGGCAGGTCGCGGTGTCGCCCGCGCCGGGCGTGGCGTCCAAGGCGCCGATGGTGAACACGGCGTCCAAGCAGACCGACACCACCCGCAAGATCGGCGCGGGCGTGATCGGCGGAGCGCTGCTGTTCGGGGTGGTCTGGCTGGGCTTCGGCATCCGCCGCAGGCGCAGGTCAAGCGCGTGAGCCGCCGTTCGACGGGACGGGCGAGGGCACAGGGGGCGGCCCGAGCCCGGCCGTGGACGTCCAGGCCGCCACGTACAGGACGAGCCTGGCCGACAGGTTGATCCACAGCAGCAGGCCCACGATGACCGCGAACGCGCCGTAGATCGGGTTGCTCAGCGTCACGCCCAGCAGCAGCCCGGCGAGCTGCTTGAGCAGCCCGAACCCGATCGCGCCGAGCAGCGCCCCCCGAGCGATGACCCGGAAGGGCTGGGTGGGACGCGCCACCCAGCCCAGCAGGATCAGGAACATCAGCCAGTCGGCCGCCAGGCTCGCCAGGAGGCCTCCGGAGAAGAGCCCGCCCTTGTTGAACGGCGTGGCGTCCAGGTGGAGGAAGCGCATCAGGAACGTCGTCGCCTGCGTGGCGAAGCCGGTGACCAGCGCCGACGCGAGCATCGTCAGCCCCAGAAGGACGAGCGAGGCGAGGTCGCGCAGCTTGCCGAGGAAGAAGTTGAGCGGCGGCGTCGTGGTCATCGAGATCTCGCGCAACGCGCCGCGCAACGCGTCCATCGCGCCGAGCCCGGCGTAGAGCAGGCCGAGCAGGCCGATGATCCCGGCGGTCTGCTTGGCCTGCGCGATGCTCGTGAGGTCGAGCTGGGAGGCGAGGCCCGGCAGCTGCTTGGCGATCGCCGCGTTCAGGGCGTTCAGCGCCTTCTCGTTGTTGGCCAGGATGTAGCCGAACACCGCGAAGGCCAGCGCCACCAGCGGGAAGAACGACAGGAACGCGAAGTATGTGACAGCGCCCGCCAGCCGGTCACCGGTGTTCACCTGGTACCGCTGGACGGTCCTGATCAGGTGGTCGATCGAGGGACGGCGAACCCGCCAGTACTCCACGAGGCGACGCCCTCGGGCCTTCACGGCCTCGATCCGCTCGGTCAGGCTTGCCATCGCTGCCGCACGGCCCCCTTTCCGGCTCGATCAGAGGACTCTTCCCTCCACAAGCCGGACAAGTCTGCCATCGGGCGGCCGTTTCCGTGATCCCCGGAGAGCCCGGGATCCGACGGTTCAGGAGGACGCGGCGGTCACCCTGGCGGCCGACTCCGTCAGCGACGCCAGCACGGCCGTCACGTCGTGGTGCAGCAGCCTGCCGTCGCGCTTGACCACCCGTCCGGCGACCAGGACCGTGTCGACGGCGTCGGTGCCCGCGTTGAGCACCACCGCGCCGATCGGGTCCTGCGCGGCGGCCATGCCGAGCGTGCCGGTGCGGAGCAGGACGACGTCCGCCTGCTTGCCGGGGCGCAGCGACCCGGTGACGTCGCCGAGCCCGACCACCTCCGCGCCCTCGATCGTGGCCATGCGCAGCACGTCGCGGGTGGTGAACCCGAGCCCCTCCCCGCCGGGCCGTCCGCGCTCCAGCGCGAACGCGGTCCGCATCAGGCTGAACATGTCGCCCGGGGCGCAGGTCACGGTGTCGACGCTGAGCGAGGTGGGGATCCCGGCGGCCCGCGCCCGGCCGCTGACCGGGTACCCGATGCCCAGCGTCATCTCGTCGATCGGCGACACCGACACGCTGCCGCCGCTGTCAGCGATGAACTTGAGGTGGTCGTCCGCGTAGTGGTTGGCGTGCACGTACGTCGTGCGCGTGCCGAGCAGGCCGTTGTCGCGCAGGAATGCGAGCCCGCTGGCGGCGCTCTCCTGGCCGTGCCCGCCCAGGTGCGCGGTCACGGGCAGGTCGAGCTCGCGGGCGAGCCGCCACTCGTCCAGCGCGTGCTCCTCGCCGACGATCTCCGGACCGAGGGCCGCGACCGCCATGCTGACCAGCCCGGACGTCCCGAAGTACGTGTCGTGCACCCGGCGCCCCTCCTCCACCAGGCCCTCCGGGGGCCCGCCGTGGCAGAACCCGAAGACCGCCCTGATGCCGGACTCGTGCAGCGCCCGGACGGCCTGCTCGGTGTGCGCGGGCGTGAACTGCACGTGCGACCAGTCGAGCAGCGTGGTGATGCCCGCGTCGAGGCACTCCAGCGCCCCGGCGAGATTGCCCGCGTAGACGTCCTCGGGACGGTAGCCGGGTGCCAGCTCACCCAGGATGCGCTGCAGATATCCCTGGAAGGTCATGTCGGGCGCGACGGCCCTGATGCCGGCCTGCCAGGTGTGCCGGTGGCTGTCGACGAAGCCGGGCATCACGATCATCCCGGACGCGTCGATCACTTCGGCGCCCGGCACGTCGGGCAGCCCCGGCCCCACTTCGGCGATCTTCCCGCCCTCGATCCGCACGTCGGCCGCGCCGATCACCACGGGCTGCGGCTCGGTGTCGACGACGATCCCGTTTCTGATCACAATTGTCATACCGAAAAGCTTAATGAGAAGCTTTTAAGAAAGCAATCTGCCTGGAAGTATCCTCGAACACATGAAGCACGATGAGGTAGACGCCATGGTTCCCCGCTGGCAGGCCTCGGGGCTGCCGTCGTCCCTCATCGCCAGCCTCGAACTCAGCAAGCGCACCGCCCGCCTCAACGCGCTCTTCGAGGCCGCCGTCAAAGCCGAACTCACCGACCTCGGCCTCACCTACGCCGAGTTCGACGTCCTGGCCGCCCTCGCGCGCACTCCCGAACCGCACCGGATGAAGCCCAGCGAGCTGTCGAAAGCCCTCTTCCTCACCTCGGGCGGCACGAGCAACGTCCTCCAACGCCTCACGGCGGCGGGGTACGTCGAACGCGCGGCCAACCCGGGCGACGCCCGCAGCCGCTGGGTCCAGCTCACCGCCGAGGGCCTCCGCATCGCCACCACCGCGCTCAACGTCGCGGGCAAGGCCCACGACGAGGTCATGGCCGGGGTCCCGGAGGCCACCATCAGGCAGGCGGCCGACGCCCTCCGAGACCTCCTTCTGGTGGTGGGCAGACGCCGCGTCCGCTGACAAACCAGCGCACGAGCACGCCGCGTTGAACCCCGCCCGCACCCGCTCGCCCAGCCTGCGCCGCAGGAGCCGCAGCCCACGGAAGTCCGCTGCCCGTACGGTCTGCCGAAACACGCGCTTTCAATCTGCCGAAGTCGACCGCCGGGTGGCACCAGAGTCCGGGCGTCCTGCTGCCGCGCCCAGAGCTGCGTCGATATCCGGATACATATCGTTGCTTGGCCGATATCGCTATTGGACATCGTCTCGTCCGGTCTGATTGGCTCCAGCGATCTGCTGATCAAGAGCAAGGACCATGGAATGCGACACCTTGACGCCCGCCGCTTCCCCGCGGCCCTGAAGGCGACCGGACTGGCGATCTCCGTCCTGGTCGGCGGCACCGCCTATGGCGTGAACGCCGCCTCGGCCGACAGCCAGGCGCTCCCCCAGTCCTCGGCGGCCCAGAGCGGGGAGGCCGTCCAGGCCGACCTGCAGGCAGCCGACGCGCGCAAGCAGCTGCGTGCGCTGGAAACATCGTCCAAGACCCGCATCGGCGCGTACGCCCTCGACACGGCCACCGGCAAGATCGTCACCTACCGGTCCGGCGAGCGTTTCCCGATCGCGTCCACCTTCAAGGCGCTCGCGGCCGCCGCGGTCCTGCACAAGGCCCGCACGTCCGACCCCGGGCTGATGGAGCGGGTCATCCGCTGGAAGGCCGGCGACCTGAAGCCGAACTCACCGGTGACCAAGGAGCACGTGGACGACGGGCTGACCGTCGCCCAGCTGTGCGAGGCCGCCATCACCGTGAGCGACAACACCGCGGGCAACCTGCTGCTCAAGCAGATCGGCGGGCCGGCGGGGCTGACCCGGTACTTCCGCACGCTGAAGGACCCGATCTCCCGCCTGGACCGCTGGGAGACCGAGCTCAACATCTGGAGCCCCAAGGAGAGGCGCGACACCACCACGCCCGCCGCCATCGGCCGTGACCTGCGGCAGGTCGCGTCCGGGGACGCGCTCGACGCCAAGGACCGGGAGCAGCTGAACGCGTGGCTTCTCGCGACCAAGACCGGCGACGAGCGCATCCGCGCCGGACTTCCCAAGACGTGGATCATCGGCGACAAGACCGGCACCGGCTCGACCTACGGGTCCGCGAACGACATCGCCGTCATCCAGACCTCCGAGTCGGCCCCGCCGCTGATCATGGCGATCTACACCACCCGCTCGGCCGCCGACGCCACCAACGACAACAAGGTCATCGCCGACACCGCCACCATCCTCGCCCGCGGCCTCGGCAAGCTCCCGTAGCGGACGCCCGTACGCGTCCGCGCGTCACGCCGATGCCCGGCCAGAGCACCCGCCCGGGCGCAGGGCCGAACGTGCCGCGTACCCCCCGGGGCGGGCGCCCGCTCCGGGGATACGCCGGTGCGAGCCCCGCGGTCAGTGGGTGGGGAGGAAGCCGACGCGGTCGCGGACCTCGGCCATGGTGCGGGCGGCCACCGCGCGGGCGCGCTCGGCGCCGATCGCCAGCATCCGGTCCAGCTCCGCCTCGTCGGCCAGCAGCTTCTCCGTGCGCTCCCTGATCGGGCCGAAGGTGTCGGCCACGGCCTCCGCGACGTCCTTCTTGAAGGTGCCGTACCCCTGGCCCGCGTACCGCTCCACGAGAGCCGGGATCGGGGTGCCGGTCAGGGCCGACTGGATGCGCAGCAGGTTGGAGATGCCGGGCTTGTTCTCCTCGTCGAACAGCACCTCGGACCCGGTGTCGGTGACCGCGCGCATGACCTTCTTGCGCAGCGGCCCCGGCTGCTCGAGGAGGTCGAGGATGCCCGCGGGGCTGGAGGACGACTTGGACATCTTCGAGGTTGGGTCCTGGAGGTCGGTGATCTTCTCGACCTCCTTGAGGATGAACGGCTCGGGCAGCGTGAACGTGTCGCCGAAGCGGTGGTTGAACCGCTGGGCCAGGTCGCGGGTCAGTTCGAGGTGCTGCTTCTGGTCGGCCCCGACCGGGACGGCGTTGGCCTGGTAGAGCAGGATGTCGGCCGCCTGCAGGATCGGGTAGGTGAACAGGCCGACGCTGGCGGCGCTCTCGCCGTACTTGGCCGACTTGTCCTTGAACTGGGTCATCCGGGCGGCCTCGCCCATGCCGGTCTGGCAGATCAGGATCCAGGCGAGTTCGGTGTGCTCGCGCACGTGCGACTGGACGAAGACGGTGGAGCGCTCGGGGTCGAGCCCGGCGGCGAAGAGCTGCGCGGCGGCCACGCGGGTGCGGCGGCGCAGGGCGGCGGCGTCGGTCGGCACGGTGATCGCGTGCAGGTCGACCACGCAGTAGAACGCGTCGTGGGTCTCCTGCATCGCGACCCACTGGCGGACCGCACCCAGGTAGTTGCCCAGGTGGAAGGAGTCTGCCGTGGGCTGGATGCCGGAGAGAACACGAGGTCTGGCCATAGCAGGCAATTGTGTCAGGAATCCTGGTCCGACGGCGACTCGATCGCCGGACGCCGTTTGACCCGCACCCTGGCGATGCGGCGTCCGTCGAGCCCGGTGACGGTGAGTTCGAAGCCGGAGACCTCCACCGTCTCCCCCAGGGTGGCCACGTGGCCGAGCATGGCCATGACGAACCCGCCCAGCGTCTCGTAGGGCCCGTCGGGGAGCCGGAGGCCGGTTTCGGCGACGAAGTCGTTGAGGTTCGTCAGGCCGTCGATCTCGATCTCGCCCGCCGTGAGGATCACGGTGTGGTCCTCGAGGTCGTACTCGTCCCTGATGTCGCCGATCAGCTCTTCGACCAGGTCCTCCAGGGTGACGATCCCGGCGGTCCCGCCGTACTCGTCGACGACGATGGCCAGGTGGTGCCCCTCGCCGCGCATCTCCGACAGGGTGGTCAGCACCCGCTTGGACGCGGGCAGGAACTTCACCGGACGGATCGGGACGAGCTCGCTGATCGGCTCGATGCGTCCGGTCAGGACGGGGTCGAGCAGGTCGCGGACGTGCACGAACCCGATGATCTCGTCGTACGACTCGCGGTAGACGGGGAAGCGGGAGTGCGGCATCCCGGCGGCGAGCACGGCGGCCTCGGCCAGCGGCGTGTCGGCCTCCATGAACTCCACCTCGGTCCGCGGCAGCATGACCTCGCGGAGCTGGCGTTTGCCCGCGGCGAACACCTCGGCGATCAGGTTGCGCTCGTCGGTGGTGAGGTCGGTGTGCCCGACGACCATGTCACGCAGTTCCTCGGTGGTCACCTCCTCCCTGTCGGCCTGCGGGTTGCCGCCCAGCAGCCGGACCACGCCGTCGGTGGACTTCGACAGCGTCCAGATGATCGGCCGCGACAGGGCCGCGATCCGGTCCAGGAAGGGCGCGACGAACAGCGAGAGCCCCTCTGCCCGCTGCCTGGCGAGCCGCTTGGGCGCCAGCTCGCCCAGCACCAGGGACACGTACGAGATCGCCAGCGTCACCAGGACGAGGGCGAGCACGGGCGCGACGGCGGCGGGCACCCGCCACCGTTCGAGGACGGGCACGAGTTGCAGGCCGAGCCGGTCGGCGCCGAACGCGGCCGACAGCATGGTGGCCACGGTGACGCCGATCTGGACGGCGGACAGGAAGCGGTTTGGATCGCGTGCGAGCTTGGCGACGCGCTCACCGCGGCGGCCACGCTGTGAGAGCTTGCGAACCTGCGACTCTCGGAGCGAGACCATGGCCATCTCTGCGGCGGCGAAGAAGCCGCCGACCAGGATGAAGAGCAAGACCAAGGCGATGTTGGCCACGAGCGTGTCAAACATGGTGCTTCGCAGCGTACTCGGCTGCTTTCCCGCGTATGCTGAACAGCAACCCCTACATCCTCAAACATATTCGAACAGGAGTAAACATGAGGCTGCTGGTCACCGGAGGAGCCGGATACGTCGGCAGTGTCGTCGCCGCGCAACTGGTCGAGGCGGGGCACGAGGTGACCGTCCTCGACGACCTCTCGACGGGGCACGCGGACGCGGTGCCCGACGGGGCGCGGTTCGTCCAGGGCTCGATCAGCGACGCCTCCGCGGCGCTCGCCGGCGTGGACGCGGTGCTGCACTTCGCGGCCAAGTCGCTGGTGGGTGAGTCCGTGGAGAAGCCGGGGCTGTACTGGGCGAACAACCTGGGCGGCACGTTGGCACTGCTGCACGCCATGCGCGAGCAGGGCGTGCGCCGGATCGTGTTCTCCTCCACGGCGGCCACGTACGGGGAGCCGGAGCGCTCGCCGATCCAGGAGAGCGACCCGACCCGGCCGACCAACCCCTACGGCGCGTCCAAGCTGGCCGTCGACACGACTCTCACCGCCTACGCGGGCCTGCACGGGCTGGGCGCGGTGAGCCTGCGCTACTTCAACGTGGCCGGGGCCTACGGGCGCTTCCGCGAGCGGCACACCGTCGAGACGCACCTCATCCCGAACGTGCTGAAGGTGGCCACCGGCGAGCGCGAGTCGGTGAGCGTGTTCGGCACCGACTACCCGACGCCCGACGGCACCTGCCTGCGCGACTACATCCACGTCTCGGACCTGGCACGCGCCCACCTGCTGGCCCTGGACACGATCATCGAGGGCGAGCACAAGATCTACAACCTGGGCAACGGCACCGGCTTCTCCGTCCAGGAGGTGATCTCGGTCTGCCGCGAGGTCACCGGGCACGAGATCCCCGCCGTCGTCGGCCCGCGTCGTGCGGGCGACCCCGCCGTGCTGGTCGCCTCGTCCGAGAAGATCCAGCGCGAGCTGGGCTGGAAGCCGGAGCGGACGTCGCTGAGGGAGATCGTCTCGGACGCCTGGGAGGGCCTTTCCGGCCGATAACCGAGTAGGCCGAATAGCCGAGTAGTACGCGAAAGGCGCGCGTCACACCGGACGCGCGCCTCATCATGCGGCGATCAGATCAGGCCGAGCTCCTTGACGGCGTCGCGCTCCTCGACGAGCTCGCGGACGGACGCGTCGATCCGGTCGCGGGAGAAGGCGTCGATCTCCAGACCCTGGATGATCTCGAACCTGCCGTCGACCGCGCGCACCGGGAAGGACGAGATGAGCCCCTCCGGCACCCCGTACGAGCCGTCGGACACGACCGCGGCGGAGGTCCAGCCGGTGCCGTTGACCCAGTCGTAGACGTGGTCGATCGCGGCGTTCGCGGCGGAGGCGGCGCTCGACGCGCCCCTGGCCTCGATGATGGCGGCGCCACGCTTGGCGACGGTCGGAATGAACGTCTCGCGCAGCCACTCGCCGTCGATCTGCTCGGCCGCGACCTTGCCGCCGACCTCGGCGTGGAACAGGTCGGGGTACTGCGTGGCGGAGTGGTTGCCCCAGATGGTCATGTTCTTGACCTCGGTGACCGGCACCTGAAGCTTGGCGGCGAGCTGGGACAGCGCGCGGTTGTGGTCGAGGCGGGTCATCGCGGTGAAGCGCTCGGCGGGGACGTCGGGCGCGTGCTGCTGGGCGATGAGCGCGTTGGTGTTGGCCGGGTTGCCCACGACCAGGACCCTGATGTCGTCGGCGGCGTGGTCGTTGATCGCCTTGCCCTGCGGGCCGAAGATGCCACCGTTGGCGCCGAGCAGGTCACCGCGCTCCATGCCCGCCTTCCGCGGCATGGCGCCCACCAGCAGCGCGACGTTGGCGCCCGCGAAGGCGACGTTCGGGTCATCGGTGATCTCGATGCCGGACAGCAGCGGGAAGGCGCAGTCGTCGAGCTCCATGGCGGTGCCCTCGGCTGCCTTCACCGCCTGCGGGATCTCCAGCAGGCTCAGCTTGACCGGGACGTTCGCGCCAAGCAGCTGGCCCGATGCGATGCGGAACAGCAGTGCGTAGCCGATCTGACCGGCGGCTCCGGTGACGGTCACCTTGACGGGCGTGGCCATGGCCTTCCCCTAACTCGCAGCGTGAATCATTGACTTTCGGATGTTACCCGCTCGTCATTCGCAGGGTTCCATCGCGGGCACCTTCAGCTCCGGCGTGAAGTCCACCTTGGAGAAGTACGTGGTCACGAGCTTCTTGAACGCGCCCGTACGGTAGAGGTCGGCGATGACGGCCTTGACCGCCTTGCAGGTCTTCGCGTCACCCTGCTTGACGCCGACGGCGTAACGCTCGTCGTTCAGCTTGGCGCCGAGGATCTTGTAGCGCTGGTTCTCACGGCTGGCGAACCCGGCCAGGATGAGGTCGTCGCCGGGAACCGCGGCGACCTCGCCGCTCCTGAGCAGGTCCATGCACTCGGCGTAGTTCTGCGCGGGCACCAGCTCGACCTTCACCTTGTCCTGCGTGTCGCCGACGGACGCGCTGTTGGGGTCGCAGATCTTCTTGCCCTCGAGGTCGTCGATCGAGTCGATGGCGTCGCCCGAGCGCACCAGCAGGTCGCGATGCGCTAAGTAGTACGGCCCCGCGAACTGGACCTTGTCGTTGTTCACCGAGTACGTGGCGACGACCAGGTCCACCGTGCCGTTGGACAGCAGTCCGGGTCTGTCGCTCTTGCTGACCCTGACGAACTCCACCTTCTCGGCCCCGAGCTCGGCGGCGATCCGCCTGGCCAGGTCGACGTCGAACCCGGCGAAGCCGTCGCCCTCCTGCAGGCCGACGCCCGGCAGGTCGCCCTTCACGCCGATCACGAGCCGGCCGGTCTGGGCCGCCTTGTCGACCGCGGAGGCGAAGGCGTTCGGCGGCGGGCCCTTGCTGTCGGAGCCGGTCGCGGTGACGTCGGGCTGCTCGCCGAACGCCAGCGGCGGCCAGTCGTTCATGACGGCGACCACCGCCGCCGCGGCCCGCACGACCGCGGCGGT
>NZ_JBEXUP010000097.1:0-33689 GCF_040614375.1 Nonomuraea sp. NPDC005983 | reverse complement strand
TCAGCTTTGTCATCGCCTCTCCGATCACCGGGATGCGCATCAGCCGCAGGTTCTGGTTGAGCTCGGTGTCGAGTGCCAACGGCGCCATGAGCACGGGCTCGCTGCGCGGCCTCCTGGAACCCCTGGTCACGGCGCGGCTGACGTTGCCCGGACGCCCCTGGTTCGACTGCGACACAATGGACGACCTGGAGGAGGCTCACATGAACGTGCTGAACGAGTGGACCGCGCTGGCCTGCAAGGAACTGGGTGTCGACCCGGCCAGGGTCGACCGCGACGTGATCCTGGAGCTCACCAAGGAGGTGGCGCACGGCGTGGCCAGACCGGCCGCCCCGCTGACCGCCTACCTGCTCGGGCTGGCCGAAGGGGCGGGCACCGCGCCGGAAGGGGCGGTGGACCGGCTCACGGTCCTGGCCAGGAACTGGGGCACGGCCACGGCGGAGACGCTGACCGACAGCTGACACTCGAACGAACTCGTCCTGTCAAGACCTGGGCGAAGCTGAAGATTTCCTGGCAATTCCATGCACAGCAGCTGGAAACCGCTTTCGGGAAAGCGGTCCTATCCAATGCGAGGCCGACGGCGGCCAAAATGATCATGAAGGGTGAGGGCGCCCCGGAAAAGGGCGACGCCGGGTGGTTACGGGGGCAAACCACCCGGCGTCGCTTCATCGGCGTTCCGACGGGGGCCCGGAACGCCGGCACCAGCACTCCGACGGGGGACCGGAGTGCGTGCCTAAAGCGTACACCTACAACCCATGGGATGCGTCAAGACTTAGTCACGACCCGATCTCGCGCCGGTGCATCGGTATCTCGCTTTGGTTAGCTTCAGGCGTGTGAAACACCGGGGGAGGGGCGCCCGCTTCCCTCTCATTGGCCCCGATTACCGCTATGTATGGCAAAAAAACGGCACCGGCGATGAACAGCATCCGGTACGGCCACGGAACGGGCACCACCACGGCCAGGATCAGGCAGATCGTGCGGATGCCCATCTTGATGAGGTAGCTGACCTCACGCCGCCGGATGTCGGCGGTGAGCGACGGCTTCGCGTCGGTGACCTGGTGGATGTCCGGCTTCTTGCGCCACCCCTTCATACCTTCAACGGTAGACCCAGGGTCCCGCGGTCGCGACGGCGCTCCCGGCCGATCGTGGAGGTCATGCGATCATGGCCTTCGAGTAAGGAGGATTCGGAGATGACGGATCGTACGTATCGGGTCACCGAGATAGTCGGAACGTCGGGGGAGAGCGTCGACGACGCCATCCGCAACGGGCTCCGGCGCGCCTCGCAGACGCTGCGGCACCTCGACTGGTTCGAGGTGACGGAGATCCGCGGCCACATGGACGCGGGAGAGGTCGCGCACATCCAGGTGGGCATGAAGGTCGGCTTCCGCCTGGAAGACGCCTGACGGCCCGCTGCAGCCGCTCACACGGCGCCGCGCGCCCGGGGTCGGGGGCCGGGCGCCTGAGGTCGCCCTGAGGCGCCGGCGCGTGGCCGACGCCCCAGGGCGCACCGTTCGCCGGCGCCCCGGCGGCTGTGCGCGAAGGGCCGGAGTCAGCTCGCCTGGCTGACCGTGGACATGTTGAAGTCCGGCACCCGGAGCGCGGGCATCACCGTGCGCTGGAAGTAGTCGCTCCACTCGCGCGGCAGGGTCCGCTCGCTCGCGCCGACCTCCGTCAGGCGGCCCAGCAGGTCGACCGGGCTCTCGTTGAAGCGGAAGTTGTTCACCTCGCCCACCACCTCGCCGTTCTCGACGAGGTACACACCGTCGCGCGTCAGCCCGGTGACCAGCAGCGTCTGCGGATCCACCTCGCGGATGTACCACAGGCAGGTGACCAGCAGGCCGCGCTCGGTGGAGGCGACCATCTCCTCCAGCGACCGCCCGCCCTCGGGCCCCCGCATGATCAGGTTGTCGATCGCCGGGGTCACGGGCAGCCCGCTCAGCTCCGCCGAGTACCGGGTCTGCAGCAGCGCCTGCAGGCGTCCGTCGGCGATCCAGTCGGTCTTCGCCAGCGGCAGGCCGTTGTCGAAGACCGAGCTCTCGCGGCTGGAGGCGTGCGCGACGACGAACGGCGACGCCTCGACGCCGGCCGCGCGAGGGTCGCTGGAGATCGTCACGGGCAGCGTGGCGAGCTGCTCGCCGACGCGGGTGCCGCCGCCCGGCTTGGCGAACACCGACCGGCCGTCGAGCGCGTCCCTGGCGCCCGCGGACCACAGCAGGTAGATCACCAGGTCGGCGACCGCGCTCGGCGGCAGCAGCGTCTCGTAGCGGCCCGCCGGAAGGTCCACCCGGGTCTTGGCCCACTCCAGCCGCTGGGCCAGGGAGGAGTCGAGCGCGGCGACGTCCACGTCGGTGAAGTCGCGGGTCGCCACACCCGTCCAGGCCGAGCGCTTGAGGTCGGCCGACTTGGCGTTGAGCTCCAGCCGCCCGGACGGTTGGTCGTGACGCAGCCGCAGCCCGGTCGAGGTGCCGAGGAAGGTCGAGGTCAGCGAGTGCTCGGCGAAGCCGTACAGCTTCCTGCCGCCCGCGTCGGCGGCGGCGAACGCCTCGCCGAGCGCGGGCGCGAAGCCCTCGAACACGCCGATGTCGGTGGGCGTGACCGGCTCGGCCCAGCCCGGGGACGCGGGCAGCCCGTCGAGCAGCGGCCTGGCGTCCTCGGCGGGCTGCGCCTCACGCGCCGCCCTGTCGGCCGCGGCCACCACGTCGGCGAGCTGGTCGGGCCTGACCGCGGCCCGGGAGACCACGCCCACCCCCTCGCCCGCGATCGAGATCACCGTGAGCTGCGCCGAACGGGCGACGCCGTTGGTGGTCAGCGTGTTGCCGGCGAAGCGCAGGTTGGCCGTGGACCCTTCGTCCGCGATCACCAAGCAGCCGTCGTTCTTGGAGAGCTCCAGGGCCCGCTCCACCATCTCCTGGGGAGAGGCCTGGGCCCGCAAGCCGCGCTCGTTCACTTCCCGCCCTCCTGCACGGTGTTGAGGATCCGGACGCCCCTGAACAGAGCCGAGGGGCAGCCGTGGCTGACCGGGGCGACCTGGCCAGGCTGGCCCTTGCCGCAGTTGAAGGCGCCGCCCAGCACGTACGTCTGCGGGCCGCCGACGGCCTCCATCGACCGCCAGAAGTCCGTCGTCGTCGCCTGGTAGGCGAAGTCGCGCACCTGCCCCGACAGCCGGCCGTCGACGATCCGGTACGCCCGCTGCCCGGTGAACTGGAAGTTGTACCGCTGCATGTCGATCGACCAGCTCTTGTCGCCGACGATGTAGAGGCCGCGCTCCACCCCGGAGATCAGCTCGTCGGTGGACGGCCCGCCGGGGGCGGGGGCGAGCGACACGTTGGCCATCCGCTGGATCGGCATGTGGCCGGGCGAGTCGGCGAACGCGCACCCGTTGGAGCGCCCGAACCCCTTCATCAGCGCCATCCGCCGGTCGAGCTGGTAGCCGACCAGCACGCCGTCCTTGACGATGTCGAAGCTCTGCCCCAGCACGCCCTCGTCGTCGTAGCCGATCGTCGCCAGCCCGTGCTCCACGGTGCGGTCGCCGGTCACGTTCATCACCGGCGACCCGTAGACCAGCTCGCCGAGCTGGTCGAAGGTGGCGAAGCTGGTGCCCGCGTAGGCCGCCTCGTAGCCGAGCGCCCGGTCCAGTTCGGTGGCGTGGCCGATCGACTCGTGGATCGTCAGCCACAGGTTCGACGGGTCGATCACCAGGTCGTGCTCGCCCGGCTCGACCGACGGCGCGGTCAGCTTCTCCGCGAGCAGCTCGGGCAGCTGGGCGAGCTCCGCCTTCCAGTCCCACCCGGTGCCCGTCAGGTACTCGTACCCGCGCCCGGCCGGCGGCGCCAGGGTCGACATGTCGTCGAACCCGGCCTCGCCCGCCTTCATCGCGTTGAGGCGCGGGAAGACGCGCACCCGCTGCTGCGTGGTGGTCGTGCCGGTCGTGTCGGCGTAGAACTTCTGCTCCTTGACCTGCAGCAGCCGCGCCGAGACGTGGTCGCAGCCCTTCAGCAGGGCGGCCGACCAGTCGGCGAGCAGGCCCACCTTCTCCGCCGACGGCACCTCGAACGGGTCGACGGCGTAGGACGACACCCAGACGGCCTCGGAGTGGACCGGCTCGGGTGCCAGCTCGATGGGCTCACGGTTGATGGGCGCGCTCACCTCGGCCACCCGCACCGCCTGCTCGGCCACCTTCACGGCGGCCTCAGGGGTCAGGTGGATGCCCGCGGCGAAGCCCCACGTGCCGCCCTTGACGACACGCACGGCGTAGCCGAGGTCGTCGGCGTCCATGGAGCCTTCGAGACGGGCGTCGTAGAGGCTGAGGGTCTCGGCTCTGACACGTTCCAGCCGGAAGTCGGCGTGCTCGGCACCCAGCTCGCGGGCGCGTTGCAGGGCGGCGTCCGCGAGTTGCCCGAGCGGCAGTTCTCGGAAATCGGGGTCGATCTGGCGCATGTCCACGATCCTAACCCCGCGATCTTGTGCCCCCCGGACAAGCGAATACCCGCCGGTAGGGGATAGCGTCAGATGCCATGGCACGCTCTGTACTCGTCACCGGGGGCAATCGCGGCATAGGCCTCGCGATCGCCCGTGAACTCGCCGCCGCGGGCGACTCCGTCGCGGTCACCTACCGATCGGGGGAGCCACCGGAGGGGCTCTTCGGCGTCCGGTGCGACGTGACCAGCATGGCCGACGTCGAGGCCGCCTTCGACAAGGTCGAGGCCGAGCAGGGCCCGGTCGAGGTGCTGGTCGCCAACGCGGGCATCACCAAGGACACCCTGCTGGCCATGATGAAGGAAGAGACCTTCACCGACGTCATCGACGCCAACCTCACCGGCGCCTACCGGGTCGCCAAGCGGGCGATCAGACCGATGATGAAGCTCAAGCGCGGCCGGATCATCCTGATCTCCTCGGTCATCGCCATGCTCGGCTCGGCCGGCCAGACCAACTACGCCGCCTCCAAGGCCGGCCTCATCGGCTTCGGCCGGTCGATGGCCCGCGAGTACGGCTCGCGCGGCATCACCGTCAACGTGGTCGCGCCCGGCTTCGTCGCCACCGACATGACGGCCGACCTCAACAACGAGGCCATCATCAAGAACATCCCGCTCGGGCGCCAGGCGTCGCCCGGCGAGATCGCGCGCGTCGTCCGCTTCCTGGCGAGCGACGACGCCTCCTACATCACCGGGGCCGTGATCCCGGTCGACGGCGGACTGGGAATGGGGCACTGACATGGGAATTCTCGAAGGCAAGCGGATCCTCGTGACGGGCGTGCTCACCGACGCCTCGATCGCCTTCTCCGTGGCCAAGCTGGCCCAGGAGGAGGGCGCCACGGTCGTGCTGACCGGGTTCGGCCGGCTCAGCCTGGTCGAGCGCATCGCCAAGCGGCTCCCGCAGCCGCCGCCGGTCATCGAGCTGGACGTGCAGAGCACCGAGCACCTCGACACGCTGGCCGCCAGGGTCGGCGAGCACGTCGACGGCCTCGACGGGGTCGTCCACTCCATCGGCTTCGCCCCGCAGAGCGCGCTGGGCGGCAACTTCCTCAACACCGCCTGGGAGGACGTCTCCACGGCCCTGCACGTGTCCACGTACTCGTTCAAGTCGCTGAGCGTGGCCTGCCTGCCGCTGATGAAGGAGGGCGGCTCGATCGTCGGCCTCGACTTCGACGCCTCCAAGGCGTGGCCCGTCTACGACTGGATGGGCGTGGCCAAGGCGGGCCTGGAGTCGGCCAACCGCTACCTGGCGCGCGACCTGGGCAAGCACAACATCCGCGTCAACCTGGTCGCGGCCGGCCCGCTGCGCACGATGGCGGCCAAGTCCATCCCGGGCTTCAAGGAGTTCGAGGACAGCTGGCCGGAGAAGGCGCCCCTCGGCTGGGATCTGTCCGACACCGTGCCCGCCGCCAAGGCGTGCGTGGCGCTGATGTCCGACTGGTTCCCCGCCACGACGGGTGAGATCGTCCACGTCGACGGCGGAGTGCACGCGATAGGGGCCTGATCAGGCCAGCCGGTGCCGCCCGTTGCCCGCCCTGCCCGGCTCGAACGGAATCGAGTCGGGCCGCCCGGTGTTCTGGCGCCGCTGCTGCACGATCCGCGTGGCCAGGATCGCCGAGGCCAGCAGCAGGATCGTCAGCGCGGTGCCCACCACGTCGGAGGCGGGCGGGCTGGGCCGCACCACGTGCTGGTCGCGTAGCGGCACGGTCAGCTCACGGGCCAGGGGGTTGGGCCACAGCAGGTCGAGGTGGGCGTCGTCGGTGTCGACCGTGGGCTCGTCGTCGTCCTTGACCGGCTCCCGCGTGGAGTCCATCTGGTAGGTCTCGGTCTGCGGGTGGGTGGGGGCGTGCGTCGGCTGGATGGTGGTGTCGCGGTTCTTCTTGCGCGCTTTCGCGCTGGGCGTGGCGATCGGCTTCTCGGCTGTGTCGGTCGTGTCGGTCGGCTGCGCGGGCGAGTGGGTGTCGACGGTGCCCCGCTCCTGGCACGCCAGCACCGGCAGGCAGACCTCGCCTAACGTCTCGGGCAGCAGCTCGGTGGTGCCGGGCGTCGGGCGCGTCTCCGACGAGGTGGTGGGCTTGGCGGTGGGCTTGGCGGTGGGCACGGCCTCGCCCACCCTGCCCAGCACGCTGTCGGTGGTGTCGTTCAGCCCCTTCGTCACGGGCTGGCCGACCTTGCCCGTCAGCTTGTCGACCGTGCCCGTGACCGTGCCGACCACGTCGCACAGCCCGTCGGTCACCGGCGAGAGCAGGCCGCCGCCGCGCGGGCAGTCGCGGGCCAGCGCGGGTGTGGGCAGCGCGAACACCGGGACGGCCGCCAGTGCCACCGCGAGGGCTCCAGCCGAGATCGCGGTCCTGCTCCCCATCAGTCTCCTCCCGCGTGCGCTTCCGGAGGAAATCTTTATGGACATCGCTCCCCGGACGCAGGCGTTTCCTGGCAAAGTTGCGATTTGGTATCGACTAGTGATACGCGAGACTGTCTCTCGTTTCCGCTCAGTCGATCGACGAAACGTCATCAAGAGCCTCGCGGATCTCTCTCGGCAGTACCACGTCCTCGGCCAGCAGCACGCCCTTGAGCTGCGTGTGCGTACGGGCCCCGACGATAGCCGACGCGACCCCCGGCTGGTCGCGCACCCACGACAGCGCCACGGCCAGGGGCGAGACCCCGAGGCCGTCGGCCGCGGTGGTCACGGACTCCACCACGCGGCGGCTGCGCTCGTCAAGGTAGGGACGGACGAAGTCGGCGAAATGGGGGGTGGCGGCGCGTGAGTCGGCCGGGATGCCGGTGCGGTACTTGCCGGTCAGCACCCCTCTGCCCAGCGGCGACCAGGCCAGCACGCCCGCCCCGACGTGGTGGGCGGCGGGCAGCAGCTCGCGCTCCGGCTCGCGGGCAAGCAGCGAGTACTCGGCCTGGGCCGAGATGATCGGGATCCGGCCGGGGCTCGCGCGCTGGGACACAGCTGCGGCGGCGAGCTGCCAGCCCGAGTAGTCGCACACGCCCGCGTAGACGGCGCGGCCCGAGGTGACGATCGCGTCGAGCGCCGCCAGGGTCTCCTCCAGCGGCACCTCCTCGTCGTAGGTGTGCAGCTGCCACAGGTCGACGTAGTCGAGGCCGAGCCGGTTCAGCGACTCGTCGACGGCGGCGATCAGGTGCCGCCTGGAGGCGTCGCGCGGCCTGCGGCCCGCGGGGGTCACCACGGCCTTGGTGGAGATCACCAGCTCCGAGCGCGGCACCGACTCGCGCAGCATCCGGCCGAGCAGGCGCTCGGCGTCGCCGGCTGTGTAGACGTCGGCCGTGTCGACGAGCGTGCCGCCGGCGTCGACGAAGCTGCGGAGCTGGGCCGCCGCCTCCTCAGCGTCGGTGTCACGCCCCCAGGTCATCGTGCCGAGCCCCACCCGGGACACCGACAGGCCGCTACGGCCCACATAGCGCTGCTGCATGGTCCCGCCAGATTACCGCCCGGGCGTGTGAAACGCCGTGATCCACGCCTGCGACACTTGCGGGGTGACGACGCTGCTTCTCGCCCGCCACGGGCTGACCGACCTGACGGGTCCGGTGCTGGCCGGCCGTACCCCCGGCGTCCATCTGAGCGAGGCGGGCAGGGCGCAGGCGGCCGCGCTGGCGGGGCGCCTGGCGGGGGTCCGGCTCGACGCGATCGTCTCCAGCCCGCTGGAGCGCTGCCAGGAGACCGCGCAGGCCGTCGCGGAGGGGCGCGGGGCCGAGGTGCAGACCGACGAGCGGTTCGTCGAGTGCGGGTACGGCGAGTGGACCGGGCGGCCGTTGAGGGAGCTGGCCGAGGAGCCGCTGTGGCGGGTGGTGCAGGCGCATCCGAGCGCGGCGGTCTTCCCCGGAGGCGAGTCGCTCGCCGACGTGCAGCACCGGGCGGTGGCCGCGGTCCGCGACTGGAACCGGCGCGTCGGGGAGAAGGGTGTCTACCTCGCCTGCAGTCACGGCGACGTGATCAAGGCGATCGTCGCCGACGCACTGGGGCTCCACCTCGATCATTTTCAACGGATTACCGCCGATCCGGCGGCCCTCACCGTCATTCGCTATGCCCCCTTGCGTCCCTTTATTCTCAAGATTAACGATATGGGGGAATTGCGGCTCCCCGAGGATTCGGAGGAGAAAGACGGGGGAGAAAACATCACCGGGAGCGATGCCGCCGTCGGCGGTGGACCCGGAACCACGTAAGGTCAGGCTATGCCGGTCTTCGACTACGACCCACCAGAGAGGTTCGTGGCCGGTGCCATGGGGCAACCGGGCGCACGAGCCTTCTTTCTGCAGGCCAGGGCCGAGGGCAGACTGACCACGGTGGCACTGGAGAAACTCCAGGTCGCGGCGCTCGCGGGCAGGCTCGACGAGCTGCTCGACGAGGTGCTGCGCCGCAGCGGGGGCACCGCGCAGGTGCCCGCCGTGGCGCCCGCCGACCTGGCCGACGACGCGCCTCTCGACGTGCCCCTCGCGGAGGACTTCCGGGTGGGCACGATGGCGCTGGCCTGGGACCCCGACACCTCCCAGGTAGTGATCGAAGCGCAAGAGATCATCGACGAGGACGATCTGGACGCACCTGAGCCCGCCATGCTGCGGGTGCGTATCAGCGCGGGGGCCGCTCGGGCGTTCACCCGGCGCGCGCTCCAGATCGTCGCCGCCGGACGGCCGCCGTGCCCCCTGTGCGGGCAGCCGCTCGACCCGGAAGGACACGTCTGCGTGCGCCTCAACGGATATCGCGGGGGTGAGGCGGCCACATGAGCGCCTCCGAGAGCGAGCCCGCTCTCATGCCGACCCACCCGTCCCCCATCCAAGACGAACGAGCGCTGAAGCTTCTCCGCGACGGGCACCTGGAGGTGGCGGGCCGTCTGATCGAGGCCACCAACATGACGCTGTACTGCTCGGTCTCGCTCAACGGGAGCACCGCCGCCTGCGTCTACAAGCCGGTACGCGGCGAGCGCCCGTTGTGGGACTTCCCCGACGGCACCCTGGCCGCGCGCGAGGTCGCCGCGTTCGAGGTCTCGCAGGCGACCGGCTGGCAGATCGTGCCGCCGACGGTCTACCGCGACGGCCCCTTCGGCCCCGGCATGTGCCAGCTGTGGATCGACACCGAGCGCGAGGTCGACCTGATGCGGCTGGTGCGCAGCCGCAACCCGCTGGTCCGCCGGATGGCGGTGTTCGACGCCGTGATCAACAACGCCGACCGCAAGGGCGGCCACCTGCTGCCCCTGCCGACGGGGCACGTCTACGGCGTCGACCACGGGGTCTGCTTCGCCGCCGAGGACAAACTGCGTACGGTGCTGTGGCAGTGGCGGGGCAAGCCGCTGGCCCGCGAGGCGGTCGGCGTGCTGGCCAAGCTCGACCGAGAGCTGGAGTCGGGCGCGCTCGGCCGCAGGCTGCGCGAACTGCTGACGCTCGCCGAGGTCGAGGCCACCTGGAAACGGGTCAGGCGACTGCTCGACACCGGGGTGCACCCGTACCCGTCGGAGGACTGGCCGGCCATCCCCTGGCCGCCTGTCTAAACCCGTTTACTACGCTTTGCGGCATGTGCACGCTGATCGTGAAGACCGGGCGGCCGCTCACGCTCATGGGCGTCCGCGACGAGCTCGCCGACCGGCCCTGGGAGGGGCCGGGGGAGCACTGGCCGGAGTACCCCGGCGTGCTGGGCGGGCGCGACCTCAAGGCGGGCGGCACCTGGCTGGCGGTCGCCCCGGACGCGCGCCGCGCCGCCGCGCTGCTGAACGGACGCGGCCGGGCCGCCCCCGAGACCACCAGGACCTCCCGCGGCGACCTGGCGCTGCGCGCCGTCTCCGCGGGGGAGCTGCCCGAGCTGGACCTGACCCGGTACGACCCCTTCCATCTGGTGCTCGCCGACCTGACCCGGGTGCGCCTGTTCAGCTGGGACGGCGAGCGCCTGAGCCTCGGCGAGCTGCCCGACGGCACCAGCATGGTCGTCAACACCGGCCTCGACCCGGCGAACGAGCGGGTGGCCGCCTTCCAGCCCCGCTTCGAGAGCACGGCCGACTGGGAGGAACTCATCACCGATCCGCCCTCGGACGACCCGGCAGCGCTGATCATCCGGCACGAGCTGCCCGACGGGCGCGTCTTCGCGTCCCTGTCGGTCATGCGCGTCACGCTCGCCCCCGAGGGTGTGACGTACGGATTCACCGACTTGACCGCTGATCGGGACAGATAGGCTCAAAGGCATGAGATCGTGGTCTGCCCCGAACGTTCCCAAGCTCCCCGGCAAGAGCGTCCCGCTGCGTCTCTACGACACCGCGTCCAAGCAGGTGAGGCAGACCGACCCGGGCCCCACGGCCCGGATGTACGTCTGCGGCATCACCCCTTACGACGCCACCCACCTCGGCCACGCCAACACCTACCTGGCCTTCGACCTGGTGGGCCGGGTCTGGCGCGACATGGGGCACGAGGTGCACTACACCCAGAACGCCACCGACGTCGACGACCCGCTGCTGGAGCGGGCACAGCAGACCGGTGTCGCCTGGCAGGACCTCGCCGAGCGGGAGATCCAGCTGTTCCGCACCGACATGGAGGCGCTGCGCGTCCTGCCGCCCCGCGAGTACGTCGGCGTCACCGAGGTCGTCGGCAGGGTCGCCGAGCTCATCGCCGGCCTGGCGGCCAAAGGGGTCACCTACATGCTCGACGGCGACGTGTACTTCAGCGTCGCCGACGCCCCCAAGTTCGGCCAGGTGTCCGGCTACGACGAGCAGCAGATGCTGGACCTGTTCGCCGAGCGCGGCGGCGACCCCGGCAGGCCCGGCAAGCGCGACCCGCTCGACTGGCTGCTGTGGCAGGCCGAGAGGCCGGGTGAGCCGGCGTGGGAATCACCGCTCGGCCGCGGACGTCCCGGCTGGCACATCGAGTGCACCGCGATCGCGCTCGACAACCTGGGCGCCGGGTTCGACGTGGCGGGCGGCGGCACGGACCTGATCTTCCCGCACCACGAGTGCGGGGCGTCCGAGGGGCACGCGGCCACCGGCGAGTGGCCGTTCGCCAAGTTCTACACGCACGCCGGCATGGTCGCGCTCGACGGCGAGAAGATGTCGAAGTCCAAGGGCAACCTGGTGTTCGTGTCCAAGCTGCGCCTCCAGCACGACCCGATGGCGATCAGGCTGGTGCTGCTGGCCCACCACTACCGCGAGGACTGGCAGTACACGCCCGGCCAGCTCGCCGAGGCCGAGGCCCGGCTGGCCCGCTGGCGCTCGGCCACCGGGCTCGGGTCCGGGCCGGACACGGAGGAGCTGCTGGCGGAGGTGCGGGAGCGGCTCGCCGACGACCTCGACACGCCGGGGGCGCTGGCGCTGATCGACGCGTGGGCCGAGCGGGCGTCGGCGGGCGACGGTTCCGACCCGTCGGCTCCGGGCCTGGTCCGCGACCTGGCCGACGCCCTCCTCGGCGTCGCGCTCTGACCCCCGCCTACCTTCCGAGCGTGGCCGGCGGGCGGGGCCTGCCGTTGATCACTCGGGCGTACACCGCCTCGGTCTGCTGAGCACCCGCGCGCGCTCGCCGCGCGGCGCGCCGCCCCCCGGCGGCGGGGGCGTGCCGGTCACCGAGGGGGAGCGGCCCGCACGTCCACGCCCTGGCCTGCGCGTGCTGGCCTGCACGTGCTGGCCTGCGCGGGGCTTCCACGGGGACGACGGCGCACGTGCCACGGTCGGCTCTCGCGTGCGACCTCTTCCTGCCTGCTGCTAGGCCGGGCTCCTCGTCCACGTCGGCGCCCGGCAACTGCCCCGGATCGTGGCCGTTATCCGGCAACCGCCTGTGACCAGCGGCTTTCCCGTCATCGCCGGGCGCCGATCCGAGGAGTCTCGTCGACCTCCTCCCCGTGAGCCGGAGAGCCGCTACGGAGCAGGGCGCCCCTCAACCGAGATAAGTGCGCAAAATGGGTAAATATCCTGAACTAGCCCGCGATCTGTCACGCTAAGTAGTTGTTTGTGCGATAGGGCCCCGGGTAGCTGCTGGGCACGTGACGGAGGTGAGAGGTGTTCGAACAACGACGTCCCGGCGCCGTGCTCTTCGATCGGGACGGAACCCTGATCAAGGACGTCCCGTACAACGGCGACCCCGACCGCGTGGAGCCCATGCCCGGAGCCAGGGAGGCGCTCGGCAGGCTGCGCCGGGCCGACGTCCCGGTGGCGGTCGTCACCAACCAGTCGGGCGTGGCCAAGGGCCTGCTCACGGCCGACGAGATGGACCAGGTCAACGCCAAGGTCGAGGAGCTGCTCGGCCCGTTCGACGCCTGGGCGATCTGCGTCCACGACGACGATGACGGCTGCACCTGCCGCAAACCCGCGCCAGGGCTGGTGATCAGGGCGGCGGCCGTGCTGGACGTCAGCCCCCGCGACTGCGTCGTGGTCGGCGACATCGGCAGGGACATGGAGGCCGCCAGGGCCGCCGGAGCCCGCGGCATCCTGGTGCCGACGCCCCAGACGCTGCGGGAGGAGATCCAGCAGGCCGTCGAGGTGGCCGAGGACCTCGCCGACGTGGTGGACCGGGTGCTGAGCGGGGCCGAGGTGGCGCGACCGGTCGTGGCGGCCGTTCCCGCGCCGTGGTCCCGAGGCTGGAACCGCTGGTGAGGATCGCCGAGGGCGTGCCGCGCCCCCTCCTCGCCGGCCTGCCGGAAGCGAAATGTCCCGATGTGTGACCAGGTACGGAGTGGGTAGGGGCGCCAGGCATGATGATGCTCGACTGGTCGCGCAGAGCCGCATGTCTCGGCATGGACCCGGAGCTGTTCTTCCCGATCTCGCTGGAAGGGCCGGGCCGGTCGCAGGTCGAGCGCGCCAAGGCGATATGTGGCGGCTGCCCGGTGCGGCAGCCCTGTCTGGACTACGCCCTCAGGACCCGCCAGTTCGACGGCATCTGGGGCGGCACCGATCCCGATCAGCGCCGGGAACTCATGGTGAAGGCAGCGCCTCGGCGAGAAACCGTTCCCGCTCGTGCGCGTCCAGGTGATCACTGAAGAGCACCCCGTCGAGATGGTCGGCCTCGTGCTGGAGCACGCGGGCCAGCGTGCCGAGCGCCCGCACCGTCACGGGCTTGCCGAACATGTCGCGGCCACGCGCTGTGACCATGTAGGAACGTTCCAGTGGCCACCACACCCCCGGAGCCGACAGACAGGCCTCGTCGGCCGTGATGCGCCGCTCCGACAGCTCCAGCCTGGGGTTGACCAGGTGCCCGGATCTGCCGTCGTAGGAGTAGACGAGCACGCGCAGCGACACCCCGATCTGCGGGGCGGCGAGCCCGGCCCTGCCGGTGCCGGCTCGCAGCGTCGTGGTGAGGGACTTGACCAGTTGCCGGAGTTCCCGGTCGAAGTCGTGTACCGGCTCCGCCACCGAGCGGAGCACCGGATCGTCGAACACACGGATGGGCCGCACCTTCACGAGCAACTCCCCGATAGGTCACTCCGTCACGCAGAAGGTTCCCGGCTGCGCGGAGATCAACCGCGGGGGCTCTGCCTTGTAGCACAGCGGTAACAGAAGGGACCCAGGGGCGAAACCACCCGAAAGCAGTATCGATGGCGTGATCTCACTCGCGGCTCACCTGCCTGTGATGCCTGGCCGGATGCTCGGGGCCCGGTCAGGGGCCCTGTCATCGGCCCCGGCACGGCCGCCACACGACGGACACGTGGAGGTGCACCAGTGAGCGCGCTCCCCATCGAGGACGCCCGGGACGCCCAGGACGCCATCGACGTCCAGGCCGCCGCGCTGGAGACCGCGCCGGACGCGCTGTCCGGCTTCACCATCGGCGTCACCGCCACCCGGCGGCGCGAGGAGTTCGGCGCGCTGCTCGAACGGCGCGGCGCGCGGGTGGTGAGCGCGCCGGCGATCAGGCTGGTGCCGCTCGAGGAGGACGGCGACCTGCTCGCCGCCACCCGGCTCAGCCTCGCCGGGCCGGTCGACGACGTCGTGGTCACCACGGGCGTCGGCTTCCGCGGCTGGATGACGGCCGCGGAGGGCTGGGGGCTGTGCGGCGACCTCGCCGCCCACCTGGCAGGGGCGCGCGTCCTGACCCGCGGCCCCAAGGCCAGGGGAGCGGTGCGCGCCGCCGGCCTCGACGAGCACTGGACGGCCGACTCGGCCTCCTGCGCGGAGATCCAGCAGTACCTGCTGTCGCAGGACCTGTCCGGACGCCGCATCGCGGTGCAGCAGCACGGCGAGCCGATGACCGAGTTCGTCGCCGGCCTGCGCGAGGCGGGGGCGGAGGTGATCGAGATCCCGGTCTACCGGTGGCTGCCGTACCGCGACACCTCGCCACTGCGCCGCCTCATCAGCCAGACCCTCTCCGGCGCCGTTGACGCCGTCGCCTTCACCAGCGCACCTGCCGTGCACGCCATGCTGGGCGCCGCCCGCGCGGAGAGCCTGGAGGAGCCGCTGCTCGCCGCGTTCGGCGGCCAGGTCGTCGCAGCCTGCGTCGGCCCGGTGACGGCGGAGCCGCTGGCGGCGCGCGGCGTCCCGACGATCCAGCCGGAGCGACCGCGGCTCGGCGCGCTCGCCAGGGTGCTGGCCAGGCACCTTCCCGAGCACAGCGTCACCAGGCTGACGGCGGGCGGCCATCGCCTGGAGATCCGTGGCCACGCGGTGGTGGTCAACGGTGAGCTGAAACCCCTTCCGCCGGCCCCGATGGCCGTGCTCAAGCGCCTGGCGGACAAGCCCGGCCACGTGGTGTCGCGCTCGGACCTGCGCATCGTCCTGCCGGGCAGCCCTTCGCGGGACTCGGCGGAGCACGCGGTGGAGATGGCGATCACCCGCCTGCGCCGCGCCCTCGGCCCCAGCGGCATCGTGGAGACGGTGGTCAAACGCGGCTACCGGCTGGCCTGCCTTCACGAGGCGACCCTGTGACCCGCCACCTCCCCCTTGACCAGCACGAAGGGGCTCGCTCGCCCGATGCCCCGACCGATGCGGCCCGCCTGTTCGACGGGGCTCGTCTGTCGGGTCCCGCGGCTGATACGGCCCGCCTGTCCGGTGGTACGGCTGATGCGGCGCGTCTGCCCGGCGGGGGCCGTCTGGTCGGCGGCGCGCGTCTGACCGGCCCCACGCCCGGTGTGGCCGGGCCGACGGGGCGAGCTCGGATTCCTGGAACTGAGCAGCCCCCTCCTGGCGGACCTGCTGTGCACGGTCGAGGGCCCGGCGGTGGTCGTGCCGCTGTTGCTGGCAGGCGGCTACCACGCCTACGCTGCGCTCTACCGACGCGGTCGTGCTGGCGGCGGCGGGAGCCGACCTGCTCAGCCCGCCGCTGGGCCCGGACCCGTACCTGGCGGCCCTGGTCTGGTCGCGCTTCGACGAGGCGCTGGCGGCTGTCGCCCGCCCCACGGGCAGAGCCGCGGCCGCGCCTGGGAATGAGGGCCGGGTCAGTGAAGGCCGGGCGCGCTCAGTGAGGGCTGGGCGCGGTCAGTTGGGGCGGGTCGCGGGTTCCAGGCGGAGTTCGCGGACGATCTGTGCGGCGCCCGCCTCACGGGTCGGCCCGGCGCCCGCGCCGACGAACAGCTCGATGTAGGCGTGGTGGAAGCAGCCCGCCAGCAGCAGGCGGGCGCTCGCCTCCGGGTCGACGTCGGGCGCGATCCGGCCGAGGCGCCGCTCGGCCTCCAGGTACGCCGCCAGCGGCGTGACCTCCGCCGTGGGGCCGAGGCCGCTGTCGCGGACGGCCTGGCGGAAGCGGACCGTGACGTCCGGCGAGGTGAACGCCGGCAGCGCGGCCGACTGCACCTCCAGGTAGTAGTCGATGCCCGCCTGGGTGACCGGCAGCAGGTTGGCGCAGACCCGCCCCTTGCCCGCGTGGTCGGACAGGCCGTGCAGGATGCTCAGCCAGAGCGGGAGCCGGTCCTGCAGCAGGGCGATGTAGTGATTCACCGCTCCGCCGCCCCGATCCTCCCGGAGGGCTGGAGCCATCTCCAGGACGCGTCGCCTGGTGTCCTGACTTCTCTGGTACGGGTCGACATGGGAAGTCGCCATGGTTGGCCTTACGTGCGCGGTCACAGGGGCAGGGTCGACACGGCATCGCGGCGGTCCGTCGGTCACGGAGTCGTCACGGAAATATGTACGAGTTCCGATTATTACCCAGAATCTCGGAGAAATGCCGCTACTAACTCCTGCGAGTTAGCTGTCAGTATCGCGGTCCCTGCGCCGCAGGTAGCGCTCGAACTCGGCGGCGATCGCGTCTCCGCTCGCCTCAGGCAGCTCGGCGGCGTCCTTGCGCTCCTCCAGCTCCTTGACGTACTCGGCCACCTCGGTGTCCTGGGAGGCCAGCTCGTCGACGCCGTGCTCCCAGGCGCGGGCCTCCTCGTCGAGGTCGCCCAGCGGCATCGGGATCTCGAGCACGTCCTCGAGCCGGCGCAGCAGCGCCAGCGTGGCCTTCGGGTTGGGCGGCTGCGCCACGTAGTGCGGCACCGACGCCCACAGCGAGATCGCCTTCAGGCCCGCCTCGCCGAACTCGTGCTGCAGCACCCCCACGATGCCCGTCGGGCCCTCGTAGCGGCTCAGCTCCAGCCCGGTCGAGCCGGCCAGCTCCTCGTCGGTGGCGCCGCCCAGGATCGGCACGGGACGGGTGTGCGGCGAGTCGTTGAGCAGCGCGCCCAGCATCACCGCCAGATCGACGCCCACCGCCCGGCAGACCTTGATGATGTCGGCGCAGAACGAGCGCCAGCGCATGTTCGGCTCGATGCCGCGCAGCAGCACCACGTCGCGCTCGCTGCCCGGCGGACGCGCGTGGAGCAGCCGCGTGGTCGGCCACGAGATGGACCTGGTCAGCCCGTCGCCCATCTCCACGACGGGACGGGTGACCTGGAAGTCGTAGTAGTCGTCGGGGTCGAGCGCGACCAGAGGCTCGGCCTTCCAGGCGGATTCGAGATGCGCGATCACACCGCTGGACGCCTCGCCCGCGTCGTTCCACCCTTCGAACGCGGCTATGAGCACCGGGTCGACGAGCTCGGGGAGCCCTTCGGGTTCGATCACGTGTCGCCTCCTCTCTCCGCCATCGCGCTAAGCCTATGCGTTGTGACGGCTTTCGCGTCACCGATCTCGCCGTGAGCGGATCCGGGCGCTTCGCGGGCAGGTCCCGTCGCCCGCGAAGCCCGGCGGGAGCGGGCTTTCAGCGCCCGCCGAGGGTCGTGTGGACGATCAGCACGTCGACCGCGTCCCCCTGCTCGGCGGCCGCCACGACGTCGCGCGCGCCGGTCGCGGCGGCCAGGTCCGCCGCCTTGGAGACGGCGCGGAGGCGGAGCCGTCGGTGCCGACCAGGACGGTGCGACAGGTCATCGGAGCTCCTGTTGGACGTGCCATGCAATAGGTGTCGCACCTTAGCGCCCCGGCCGCAGCCGATAAGCTCTACGCCATGAGCAGCTCGCCGTCCTTCCGCGAAGTGTTGTCCCAGCGAGTGATCGTCGCCGACGGGGCCATGGGGACGATGTTGCAGGCGCAGGATCCGACCCTCGACGACTTCGAGGGCCACGAGGGCTGCAACGAGGTGCTGAACGTCACCCGGCCCGACATCGTGCGCGGTGTCCACGACGCCTACTTCGCAGTGGGCGTCGACTGCGTCGAGACCAACACCTTCGGCGCGAACATGGCCGCCCTGGGCGAGTACGACATCGCCGACCGCGTCTTCGAGTACTCCGAGGCGGGCGCCCGCATCGCCCGCGAGCGCGCCGACCACTGGTCCACCCCCGAGCAGCCGCGCTTCGTGCTCGGCTCGATGGGCCCCGGCACCAAGCTGCCCACGCTCGGGCACATGCCGTACGAGAGCCTGCGCGACGCCTACCGCGACAACGCGGCGGGGCTGATCGCCGGCGGCGCCGACGCGCTGATCATCGAGACCTGCCAGGACCTCCTCCAGGTCAAGGCCGCCGTCATCGGCGCCAAGCGGGCCGTCGGCGACTCCGGCCGCGACGTGCCGATCATCGCCCAGGTCACCATCGAGACCAACGGCGCGATGCTGCTCGGCTCCGAGATCGGCGCCGCGCTCACCGCGATCGAGCCCCTCGGCGTCGACCTGATCGGCCTCAACTGCGCCACCGGGCCCGCCGAGATGAGCGAGCACCTGCGCTACCTGGCCCGCCACTCCAGGCTCCGGCTGTCGTGCATGCCGAACGCGGGCCTGCCCGTTCTGACGTCCGACGGGGCCTATTACCCGCTGAGCGCGGGTGAGCTGGCCGACGCCCACGACACCTTCACCCGCGACTACGGCCTGTCGCTCGTGGGCGGCTGCTGCGGCACCACCCCCGAGCACCTGCGCCAGGTGGTCGAGCGGGTGCGCGGCAGGCAGACGGCCGCGCGCCGCCCCCACCCGGAGCCCGGCGCGTCCTCGCTCTACCAGACCGTCCCCTTCCGGCAGGACACCGCGTACCTGGCGATCGGCGAGCGCTGCAACACCAACGGCTCCAAGGCCTTCCGCGAGGCGATGCTGGAAGGCCGCTGGGACGACTGCGTCGAGACGGCCCGCGACCAGGCCCGCGACGGCGCCCACATGCTCGACCTGTGCGTCGACTACGTGGGCCGCGACGGCGTGGCCGACATGAAGGAGCTGGCCTTCCGCCTGGCCACCGCCTCCACCCTGCCGATCATGCTCGACTCGACCGAGTCCGAGGTGCTGCGGGCCGGCCTGGAGATGCTGGGCGGTCGCGCGGTGGTCAACTCCGTCAACTACGAGGACGGCCGCGGCCCCGGCTCCCGTTTCCACAAGACGATGACCGCCGTCCGCGAGCACGGCGCGGCCGTCGTGGTCATGTGCATCGACGAGAACGGCCAGGCCCGCACCGCCGCCGAGAAGGCCCGGATCGCCGGCGAGACCATCGACGACCTGGTGGCCAACTGGGGGATGCAGGTCTCCGACATCATCGTCGACTGCCTGACCTTCACCATCGCCACCGGCATGGAGGAGAGCCGCCGCGACGGCCTGGAGACCATCGAGGGCATCCGCGAGCTCAAGCGCCGTTACCCCGAGGTGCAGACCACGCTGGGCCTGTCGAACATCTCCTTCGGCATCAACCCGGCCGCCCGCATGGTGCTGAACTCGGTCTTCCTCAACGAGTGCGTCAACGCCGGCCTCGACTCGGCGATCGTGCACGCCTCGAAGATCCTGCCGATGTCGCGCATCCCCGACGAGCAGCGCCAGGTCGCCCTCGACATGATCTACGACAGGCGCCGCGACGGCTACGACCCGCTGCAGCGCTTCATCGAGCTGTTCCAGGGCGTCGACACGGCGGCGCTGCGCGCCGGCAAGGCCGAGGAGCTGGCGGCGCTGCCGCTGTGGGAGCGGCTCAAGCGGCGCGTCATCGACGGCGAGCGCAAGGGCCTGGAGGCCGATCTGGACGACGCGCTCGCCCAGCGGCCCGCCCTCGAGATCATCAACGACGTGCTGCTCGACGGCATGAAGACGGTCGGCGAGCTGTTCGGCTCCGGCCAGATGCAGCTGCCGTTCGTGCTGCAGTCGGCCGAGGTGATGAAGAGCGCCGTCGCCTACCTCGAGCCGTACATGGACCGCGTCGAGGGCGACTCCAAGGGCCGCATCGTGCTGGCCACCGTCAAGGGCGACGTGCACGACATCGGCAAGAACCTGGTCGACATCATCCTGTCCAACAACGGCTACCAGGTGGTCAACCTCGGCATCAAGCAGCCGGTCTCGGCCATCCTGGAGGCGGCCGATGAGCAGAGGGCCGACGTCATCGGCATGTCGGGGCTGCTGGTGAAGTCCACCGTGGTGATGAAGGAGAACCTGGAGGAGATGAACTCCAGGGGCCTGTCGCAGCGCTACCCGGTGCTGCTCGGCGGTGCCGCGCTGACCCGCGCCTACGTCGAGCAGGATCTCGCCGAGCTGTTCGAGGGCGAGGTCCGCTACGCCCGCGACGCGTTCGAGGGCCTGCGGCTGATGGACTCCTTCATGGCGGTCAAGCGCGGCGTGGCGGGGGCGACCCTGCCGCCGCTGCGCGAGCGGCGCGTCAAGTCCGGCGCGGTGCTGCAGCGCACCCCGGTCGAGGAGCTGCCGTCCCGTTCCGACGTGTCCGCGACCAACCCGGTGCCCGTGGCGCCCTTCCACGGCGACCGCGTCGTCAAGGGCATCCCGCTGGCCGAGTACGCCGCCTTCCTCGACGAGCGCGCGCTGTTCCTCGGCCAGTGGGGGCTCAAGCCCACCAGGGGCGGCGACGGCCCCGGCTACGACGAGCTGGTCGAGACCGAGGGCCGCCCGAGGCTGCGCATGTGGCTCGACCGGATCCAGACCGAGGGCCTGCTGGAGGCGGCCGTCGTCTACGGCTACTTCCCGTGTGTCAGCAAGGGTGACTCGTTGATCATCCTCGACGAGAGTGGCGGCGAGCGCACCCGCTTCACCTTCCCGCGTCAGCGCCGCGACCGCCACCTGTGCCTGTCCGACTTCTTCCGGGCGAAGGACTCCGGCGAGGTGGACGTGGTCGGTTTCCAGGTGGCGACCATGGGCGGCAAGATCGCCGAGGCGACGGCCGAGCTGTTCGCCAAGGACGCCTACCGCGACTACCTGGAACTGCACGGCCTGTCGGTGCAGCTCACCGAGGCGCTGGCCGAGTACTGGCACGCCAGAGTCCGCTCCGAGTGGGGCATCGGCGGCGGCGAGTCGCTCGACGACATGCTGAAGGTCAACATCCAGGGCTGCCGTTACTCCTTCGGCTACCCGGCCTGCCCCAACCTGGAGGACCAGGTTCAGCTGTTCGAGCTGCTCGACCCGGCGCGCATCGGCGTCACGCTGTCGGAGGAGTTCCAGCTCCACCCGGAGCAGGCCACCTCCGCGCTGGTCGCGCACCATCCCGAAGCCAAGTACTTCAACGTCTGACACACCCCCGTCGCGCGCAGTTCGTCCGATATCGGGGAGAATGTACGTCCGCGGACGAACCGATCGGGGGATGCATGCAAGCGGTCTTCTTCGACATGGACGGCCTGCTCGTCGACAGCGAGAAGGTCTGGCTCGAGGTCGAGACGGAGGTCATGGCCCGGCTGGGCGGCACCTGGTCGCCCGCCCACCAGGCCAACCTGGTGGGCGGCTCCATGGACAGCACGGTCGCGTACATGCTCGCCGCCTCCGGCTCCACGGCCCCGGCGCAGGCGGTCAGCGACTGGATGGCCGAGGGCATGGTGGCCCGCCTGTCCGACGGCGTCCGCGTGATGCCCGGCGCCTCGGAACTGCTCGACGCCCTGCGCGCCGAGAAAGTCCCGGTCGGGCTGGTGACCTCGTCGTTCAGGGAGATCGCCGAGGCCGTGCTGAAGGGCTTCGGCGGTGACCGCTTCGACATCGTCGTCACGGGCGACGACGTGCGGCGTCCCAAGCCCGACCCTGAGCCGTACCTGACAGCCTCCGACCTGCTGGGAGTGGAGCCGGTACGCTGCGTCGTCCTCGAGGACTCACCCAACGGCGTCGCGGCGGCGACGGCGGCGGGCTGCGCTGTCGTGGCCGTCCCGAGCCTGCTGCCCGTCGAGCCGGGCCCGCGCCGTCTGGTGGTCGGATCGCTGACCGAGGTCGGCGTGCCCGACCTGCGAGCCCTGGCGGCGTGAGGATCCCCTAGGGGGAAAGCCGTTCTCGCGGAGGAGGGAAGCCGCCGCGCGCGTGCCAGGATGGAGACGTAGCCAAGAGGAGGGGCAACCTGAATGAGTTTCAACGACATCGCGTGGTTGCCGCTGTGCATCGGCGTGACCGCTGTGGGGCTGGTGTTCAGCTTCCTGGCGTTCCGCCGCAGGGGAGCGGCGGCCGGGATGCGCATGACGGCGTGGGCGCTACTGCCCGCCGCCGCCTACCTCACGGGCGCGTTGCAGGCGCTGTGGACGATCGGGTCCACCGCCGTGGGGTTCGTGACCAGCCTGATCCTCAGCCCCGCCGTCTGGGCGGGCGTCGCGCTGGCCGGACTGTCGGCGGTGCTGTTCGTCGTGTCCGGGGTCGTCCGCGGCAGGAAGCTGGCCAAGGCCGGCGAAGGTGGCAAGACGGGCGGCAAGAGGACGGCCGCACCGGAGGCCGCGCCCGGCGCCCAGCAGGCCCCGGCGGCCGCGCAGGCGCCAGGAAGACCCGCGGTCTCGGCGGGCAAGGAGCGCAAGAGCGACGACGACTTCTCCGATATCGAGGACATCCTCAAGCGCCGAGGTATCAGTTGAAGCGACGTGTGTCACAGTTCCGAGACTGAACCGGAACTGGTCGTAGACATTCATCTGAAGATCGATACAAATAAGTTTCTGGTCAATCACAGTTAAGCCACATCGGGCCCTGAGGGACTAGTCATAGCAGCTCAAGGCATAGATTCTGCCTCCTGAGGCCGCGACTCGCGGTCATCCGCACGGGCGCATTACCCTGACCGGGATATCGCCTGACAGACGATGTCGTCTGGAATCCAGGGGGCTACTGGCATGACCGCACCGCTCGATGTTCCGGGCTCGGCCGTTGAGGCCGGTCCTGAGACCGTTCTGGAGGGCGCGGGCGCCACAGCCATCCGGGGCCGCTCGCTCGGCCAGATCGCGTGGATGCGCCTCAGGCGCGACCGCGTCGCCATGATCGGCGGGATCGTGATCCTGCTGCTGATCCTGGCCGCGATCTTCGCCCCGCTGCTGGTGTCGTGGCTCGGCCACCCGCCGGCCGAGTGGCACCGCGACAAGGTCGACCCGAGCATCGGCTCGCCGATCGGCACGTTCGGCGGCATGAGCTGGGACTACCTGTTCGGTGTCGAACCCACCACAGGCCGCGACCTGTTCAGCCGCATCCTGTACGGCGCCCGCATCTCCCTGCTGATCGCCTTCCTCGCGACGCTGCTGTGCGTCGTGCTCGGCACCGTGCTCGGCATGATCGCGGGCTTCTTCGGCGGCTGGATCGACACGGTCATCAGCCGGCTGATGGACATCTTCCTGGCCTTCCCGCTGCTGGTGTTCGCGCTGGCGCTGGGCGGGGTGATCCCCGACAAGGCGTTCGGCCTGTCGGGCGACACACTCAGGATCAGCCTGCTCGTTTTCATCATCGGCTTCTTCAACTGGCCCTACATCGGGCGGATCATCCGCGGCCAGACCCTCTCCCTGCGCGAACGGGAGTTCGTCGACGCCGCAAGGAGCCTGGGCGCGCGCAACCACGTGGTCCTGTTCAAGGAGATCCTGCCCAACCTGCTGGCGCCGATCCTGGTCTACTCGACGCTGCTCATCCCGTCGAACATCCTGTTCGAGGCCGCGCTGTCGTTCCTCGGCGTGGGTGTGCGGCCGCCGACCCCGACGTGGGGAGGCATGCTGGCGGAGGCGGTCCACAACTACGACGTGGCGCCCAACTTCATGCTCTTCCCCGGTCTCGCGATCTTCATCACCGTGCTGGCCTTCAACCTGCTCGGTGACGGTCTCAGGGACGCCTTCGACCCCAAGGCCCGATGACCTCGTGAGTTTTCCGCAAGTTCTGGACTCCTACCTACAAGGGGTGTGCTAGGCCGATGAAGATAAGATCAACGGCGTCGGCGGTCGCCATGACCGCCGCTCTCGCCCTGGTCGTCTCCGCGTGTGGCGGTGGCGGCGGCGGCAAGAAGAGCAGCGCTGGCAACGCCGAGGCGCCCGCCAGCCAGTTCAACGCCGGCGTGACGCAGATCGTCAACCCGTCCGACAAGGTCGGCGGCACGCTCCACATGGGCATGCCCGGTGACTTCGACTCGGTCGACCCCGGCGACATGTACTACGGCTACGCGTGGAACTTCGCCCGCCTGTACACGCGGGCGCTGACCATGTTCAAGCCGGTGCCGGGCGAGGAGGGCCTCCAGCTCGTCGGCGACCTGGCCGAGGACCTGGGCAAGTCCAGCGACGGCGGCAAGACCTGGACGTACAAGCTGCGCAAGGGCGTCAAGTTCGAGGACGGCACCCCGGTGACGTCCAAGGACGTGAAGTACGGCGTGGCCCGCTCGCTGGACAAGGAAGTCCTGCCCAGCGGCCCGACCTACTTCAACGACTGGCTCGACGTCGGCAGCTACACCGGCCCGTACAAGATGAAGGGCAAGCTCGACGACCTCAAGGCCATCGAGACGCCCGACGACCAGACGATCGTCTTCCACCTGAAGAAGGCGTACGGCGGTTTCGACTACTTCGCCATGCTCCCGCAGACGGCCCCCGTGCCCGAGGCCAAGGACACCGGCTCGAAGTACAAGGAGCACCCGGTCGCCACCGGCCCGTACATGTTCAAGGCGCACGAGCTCGGTAAGCGCATCGAGCTGGTCAAGAACCCCAACTGGGACCCGGCCACCGACCCGAACCGCAAGCAGCTCAACGACTCCGTCGAGGTGCTGCTCGGCCAGAACGAGGACGACCTCGACCAGCGCCTGCTGTCCGGCAAGATCGACGTCAAGGTCAACAGCACCGGTGTCGCGGCCAACGCCCGCAAGACGGTCCTGACCGAGGACAAGCGCAAGCAGTACTCCGACTCGGCGCCGATCGACCGCACCTGGTTCACCAACCTCAACTCCGACGTGCCGCCGCTCGACAACATCCACTGCCGCAAGGCCGTGCTGTACGCGGCTGACCGCTCCGCCATCCAGGGCGTCTACGGCGGCCCCGAGGCCGGTGGCGACATCGCCCTCAGCCTCATGCCCGCCAAGATGACCGGCTACCAGAAGATCGACCCCTACGGCGTCGAGGCCACCCCGACAGGCAACGTCGACAAGGCCAGGGAGGAGCTGAAGGCCTGCGGCCAGCCCAACGGCTTCAGCACCACGATCTCCTTCCGCAACGAGCGCTCCGCCGAGAAGCAGACCGCCGAGGCGCTGCAGCAGTCGCTCGCCCGCGTCGGCATCAAGCTCGAGGTCAAGGGCTTCCCGCAGGGTGACTACTTCAAGCTGTACGCCGGCAAGCCGGACTTCGCCAAGAAGAACGGCCTGGGCCTGATGGTCTACGGCTGGGGCGCCGACTACCCCGAGGGCTTCGGCTTCTTCCAGCAGATCGTCGACAGCCGCGTCATCCGCAGCGCCGGTAACACCAACCTCGGCGTCAAGGACCCGGAGATCGACAAGCTGATCGACCAGGCGGCGGGCGAGCAGGACGCCACCAAGCGCAACGCGATCTGGGCCCAGGTGGACGCGAAGGTGATGGACGACGCGTTCATCCTGCCCTACGTCTGGGCGCACGGCCTGTTCTACCGGCCGCCTACGCTGAAGAACGTCTTCGTCAGCCAGAACTGGGGCATGTACGAGTTCCTCACGCTGAGCACCCAGTAACCCGGTCCGGGAATCCCTCCGGAACGCTCGTCGAAAGCAGGTGAAGGCTTCGGCGGCCGGGCCCACAAGGCCCGGCCGCCATGGCCGAGATCAGTGGTCACATACATCATCAGACGGTTGATAGCGGCCGTCATGCTGCTCTTCGTGGTGAGCATCGCGACGTTCGCCATCTTCTTTCTCGTTCCTCGGTTCGCCGGGATGTCCGCTGACGACCTCGCTTCCCGGTACGTGGGCAAAGCGGCCAACGACCAGATCATCCACGAAACAGCGATCAAGCTGGGGTTCAACGACCCCGTCATCGTCCAGTACGGCCGGTTCGTGAAGGGCATCTTCGTAGGCGTCGACAGGAACTACGGCCCGGGTGTCGAGCACTGCCCGGCGCCCTGCTTCGGCTACTCCTACGTCACCCAGAACCCGGTGCTGCCGGACCTGCTCGATCGCCTGCCCATCACGCTCTCGCTCGCGCTCGGCGCGGCCGTGGTGTGGGTGGTGTTCGGCGTGTCGACCGGCGTGATCTCCGCGCTTCGGCGCGGCAGCTTCTTCGACCGTTTCTCCATGGGCATCGCCCTCGCGGGCGTGTCGCTGCCCATCTTCTTCACCGGCATCGTGTCACTGGCGATCTTCCGCGACCAGCTCGGCTGGGTCGGTGACGTCGCCGACTGGGTGCCGTTCACCGAGGACCCGCTCACCTGGGCCAACAACCTCATCCTCCCGTGGGTGACATTGGCGTTCCTGTACGCCGCCGGGTACGCACGGCTCACCCGGGCGGGCATGCTGGAAACCATGTCCGACGACTACATCCGCACGGCCCGCGCCAAGGGCCTGTCGGAGAGCATGGTGGTGCTGAAACACGGCCTGCGGGCCACGCTCACCCCCGTGCTCACCATGTTCGGCCTGGACCTGGGTCTGCTGCTCGGCGGCGCGGTGCTGACCGAGAGCACGTTCTCGCTGCCCGGCATCGGCAAGTACGCCGTCGACGCCATCAGCAACAACGACCTTCCCCAGGTGATGGGCGTCACGCTGGTCGCGGCGACCTTCATCATCCTGGCCAACCTGATCGTCGACCTGCTCTACGCGGTCGTGGACCCGAGGGTGAGGCTGGCGTGAGCGAGAACGTCTTCCTGGACGTCAAGGACCTGAAAATCCACTTCCCGACCGACGACGGCCTGGTCAAGTCCGTCGACGGGCTGACGTTCAGCCTGGAGCGCGGCAAGACGCTCGGCATCGTCGGCGAGTCGGGGTCCGGAAAGTCCGTCACCAGCCTCGGCATCCTCGGCCTGCACAAGGGCAGGGGCGCCAACATCTCCGGCGAGATCTGGCTCGACGGCGAGGAGCTCGTCGGCGCCTCGCAGGAGCACGTGCGCGGGCTGCGCGGCAAGAAGATGGCGATGATCTTCCAGGACCCGCTGTCGTCCATGCACCCCTTCTACACGGTGGGCGACCAGATCATCGAGGCCTACCGCATCCACCACAAGGTCTCCAAGGCCGTCGCCAAGAAGCACGCCGTCGACATGCTCGGCCGCGTCGGCATCCCCGAGCCCCAGCGCCGCGTCGACTCCTACCCGCACGAGTTCTCCGGCGGCATGCGCCAGCGGGCCATGATCGCCATGGCGCTGTCGTGCGACCCCGAACTGCTCATCGCCGACGAGCCGACCACCGCGCTCGACGTCACCGTGCAGGCCCAGATCCTCGACCTGATGGTCGACCTGCAGCGCGAGTTCAACTCGGCGCTGATCATCATCACCCACGACCTGGGCGTGGTCGCCGAGCTGTCCGACGACATCCTCGTCATGTACGCGGGCAAGTGCATCGAGTACGGCTCCACCGACGACATCTTCTACCGTCCCGAGCACCCCTACACGTGGGGTCTACTGGGATCGATGCCCCGCCTCGACCGGGAGCCCACCGAACGGCTGCTGCCGATCAAGGGCACCCCGCCGTCCCTGATCAACGTGCCGCCGGGCTGCGCCTTCCACCCCCGCTGCCCCTACGCCGAGCTGAGCGGCGACCAGGCCAAGACCGAGGTGCCCGCGCTGGCCGACACCGGCGGCGGCCACCTGGTGCGCTGCCACCTGAACAGGACGGAGCGGCGCAAGCTGTGGGAGAACGAGATCAAGCCAGTGCTGGAGACACAGTGACCGCCGACAAAGTGATCGACACTGAGCCGCTGCTGTCCGTGCAGCACCTGGAGAAGCACTTCCCGGTGACCAAGGGCCTGCTCAAGAGGCAGGTCGGCGCCGTCAAGGCGGTCGACGGGATCAGCTTCGACGTGTTCAAGGGCGAGACGCTCGGCCTGGTGGGAGAGTCGGGCTGCGGCAAGTCCACCACCGGACGCCTGGTCACCCGGCTCCTGGAGCCGACCGCAGGCAAGATCCTCTTCGAGGGCGCCGACATCACCCACATGAGCCAGGGCAGGCTCAGGCCGCTCCGCCGCGACATGCAGATGATCTTCCAGGACCCGTACTCGTCGCTCAACCCTCGCCACACTGTCGGCACCATCGTCGGCGCGCCGTTCCGCATCCAGGGCGTGCAGACCGAGGGCGGCGTCAAGAAGGCCGTCCAGGAGATCCTCGAACTGGTCGGGCTCAACCCCGAGCACTACAACCGCTACCCGCACGAGTTCTCCGGCGGCCAGCGCCAGCGCATCGGCATCGCCCGCACCCTCGCGCTCAAGCCCAAGCTGATCATCGCCGACGAGCCGGTCTCCGCGCTGGACGTGTCCATCCAGGCCCAGGTCGTCAACCTGCTGGAAGACCTGCAGAACGAGCTGGACCTCACCTACGTGGTGATCGCCCACGACCTGTCGGTCGTGCGGCACATCAGCGACCGGGTCGCCGTCATGTACCTCGGCAAGATCGTGGAGATCGCCGACCGGAAGAGCCTCTACGGCTCGCCCATGCACCCCTACACCAACGCCCTGCTGTCGGCCGTGCCCGTGCCCGACCCCAGAGCGCGCGCCGGGCGTGAACGCATCCGCCTGACCGGGGACGTGCCGAGCCCGCTCAACCCGCCGCCCGCCTGCCGCTTCCACACCCGCTGCTGGAAGGCCCAGGAGGTCTGCAAGACGGTCGAGCCGCCGCTGGAGCAGCTCGCCAGCGGCCACAGCGTCGCCTGCCACTTCCCGGAGAACGCCCCCGACGTGCCGGCCGCCGCCGGCGAGCAGCCGGTCACGGCCTGACACCGCCACAGGCGGGGCACGTTGTCCTGAGGGCCGCGCCCCGCCGGAACGCGGGCGACGCGCGCCCTCAGGACAGCGCGCCCGGCGTGATCAGCCCGGTCTCGTAGGCCAGCACCACCGCCTGGACGCGGTCGCGCAGCCCCAGCTTGGTGAGCACGTTGCCCACGTGCGTCTTCACGGTCGTCTCGCTCACCACCAGCTTGGCCGCGATCTCCGCGTTGGACATGCCCTTGGCGATCAGCCGCAGCACCTCCAGCTCGCGCTCGGTCAGCCGGTCGAGCCGCGCCGGAGTCGCCTCCTCATAGGACGAGGGCAGCCGCTTGGCGAACCGGTCGAGCAGCCGCCTGGTCACGCTCGGCGCCACGATCGCGTCGCCCCCGGCCACCACCCGGATCGCCTGTACCAGCTCGTCGGGCGGCACGTCCTTCAGCAGGAACCCGGACGCCCCGGACCGCAGCGCCTCCACGATGTACTCGTCCAGGTCGAACGTCGTCAGCACCAGCACCTTCGGCACGTGCGCCGAGGGCGCGGCCTCGCGCACGATCCGCCGGGTCGCCTCGATGCCGTCGACGCCCGGCATCCGGATGTCCATCAGCACCACGTCGGGCAGCAGCGCCCGCGTCTGCTCCTGGGCGTCCTTGCCGTCGCCCGCCTGGCCCACCACCGTGATGTCGGGCTCGGCCTCGAGAATCAGGCGGAATCCGGTACGCAGCAGCGGCTGGTCGTCCACCAGCAGCACCCTGATCGTCATTGTCCGCCCTTCAACGGGAACCTCGCCCGCACCTCGAAACCGCCCTCCGCCCTCGGGCCGATGTTCAGGATTCCACCATAGAGGGCCACACGCTCCCGAATGCCCACCAAACCATGCCCTGGCTGCTCGGACAGGGCCGTCGCGCCCAGCCCGTCGTCCTCGACCCTGACGTCCAGCTCACGCGGCTCGTGCCGGACGGTCACCACCGCCTCGGCCCCCGCGCCCGCGTGCCGCAGGGTGTTCGTCAGCCCCTCCTGCACCAGCCGGTACGCGGCCAGATCGACGCCCGCCGGCACCGGCCGCGGCTCGCCCTCGACCGACAGTCGGGTGGCCAGACCAGCCTCCCGCATCTGCTCCACCAGCGTGGGCAGATCCTGCATGCCCGGCTGCGGCCCCAGTTCGGCGCGGGCGTCGGTGCGCAGCACGCCGACGATGTTGCGCATCTCGCTCATCGCCATCCGGCCCGTGTGCTCGATCGCCGACAGCGCCTCCCGCGCCAGCTCCGGATCGGACGCCAGCACCTTGCGCGCCGCCGCCGCCTGCACCGTCATCACGCTGACGTGGTGGGCGACCACGTCGTGCAGCTCGCGGGCGATCCTGGACCGCTCCTCCGCCCGCGCCGCCCGCGTGTCGGCTGCGTGCGCCCGCTCCGCCCTGGCCGCGCGGTCCTTCAGCTCGTCGAGGTAGGCGCGGCGCAGCCGCAGGCTCCGCCCGGCCCCCCAGATCGCCACCAGCACCACCGCCACGACCACGTGGTCGCTCCAGCCGACCGTCGGCAGCGCGAACAGCACCGCCTGCGACGCGTAGACGGTCAGCGACAGCAGCAGCGCCCCCAGCGCCACCGCCAGCCCCCGGTAGGACGCCACCGAGTACAACAGCACCATTCCCGCCAATCCGGCCACGCCCGCGCCGTACCCGAACGCCGACAGCAGCCCCTCGGGCAGCATCCCGGCGCACAGCCCCGCCAGCGGCCAGCGTCTGCGCACCGCCACCGGCGCGCACGTCAGCACGACGAGCACGGCGCCGAACGGGTCGAGGTCGCGCAGCATGTCGCTGGGCAGCCCCTGCGCCTGAAGCGTCGCGGGGTCGTAGACGAGCAGCAGCGCGAGCGACCCCGCGGCCAGCACCACGGCGAGAACCGTGTCGTGGAGCAAGGCTCGGTCGGTGCGCACGGGAACACTGTAGGCCCAGGTGAAAGCCCGAAACCTCCTACTACGGGAGGAAACCGCTCCGGCTGTCCGGCCGGAGCCGGGCTCACAGCTCGTCGGTGGCCGCCCGCCGGTTGCTGCGCACCGTATCGCCGGGCTGCCGGTCGGGCACCGGCGGCGGCGTGCCTCCGAACTCCGGGCAGAGCGCCTGATGGTCGCACCAGTCGCACAGCCGGCTCGGTCGCGCCCGCCACTCGCCCGTCTCCAGCGATCGCTCGATCGCCGCCCACAGCGCCCGCACCTTGCGCTCGGTGGCCAGCAGATCGGCCTCGTCGGGCGCGTACCGCAACACCTCGCCGGCGCCGCCGAGATACACCAGCTGCAGCAGCCTCGGCACCTGGCCGCGCAGCCGCCACAGCACCAGCGCGTAGAACTTCATCTGAAACAGCGCCTTGGCCTCGAAGTCGCGGCCCGGCGCGCTGCCCGTCTTGTAGTCGACCACCCGCACCTCGCCGGTCGCCGCCACGTCGATCCGGTCGACGTAGCCGCGCAGCATCAGCCCGCCGTCGAGCACCGCCTCCACGTACAGCTCGCGCTCGGCCGGCTCCAGCCGGGTCGGATCCTCCAGCGTGAAGTAGCGCCGCAGCATCTGCCGCGCCTGCTCCAGCCACTCGGCCTGCTCGGCGTCGTCGGCGAACATCTCCGCGTAGTGCGGGTCGTCGGTCAGCAGCCGCTGCCACTGCGGATCGAGCAGGTCGAGGGCCGCCTCCACCGAACGCCGCGGCGCGGGCAGGTCGTAGAGCCGCTCCAGCACCGCGTGCACCACCGTGCCCCGCACCGCCGCCTGCGACGGTTTCTCCGGCAACTGGTCGACCACGCGGAAGCGGTACAGCAGGGGGCAGGTCATGAAGTCGCCCGCCCGGGAGGGGGAGAGGGCTCCGATGATCACCGGATCGGTCAACGTCATGCACCGCACTCTAGGTCAAGTCCCCGACAGAATAAGGCTCGCGCAAGCGGTATCACGTGATCTGGCGCGTAGCATCAAGGGCAGGAACGGCACGTAGCGGACGTCGAGGAGTGCGGTGAGCGAGCAGAGCCCGCGGCAGGAGTTCTCCGGCATACGGATGGGGAGGCCGTTCGGCATCCCCGTCTACGTGTCGTGGACGTGGTTCATCGTCGCGGCCTTCATCACCTGGACGTTCGGCCCTCAGGTGCTCGACAGGCTGCCCGGCCTCGACACCGTCGCCGCCTACGCCGTCGCGTTCGTCTTCGCCGTGCTGCTCTACGTCTCGGTGCTGCTGCACGAACTGGCCCACAGCGTCCTGGCCAAGTGGTTCGGCCTGCCGGTCCGCCGGATCACCCTCTACCTGCTCGGCGGCGTGTCCGAGATCGAGCAGGAGCCGCCGACGCCGGGCAAGGAGTTCCTGGTCGCCGCCGCCGGCCCGGTGTTGTCGCTCGGCCTGGGCGGGCTGGGCCTGCTGGCCGACATCTTCGTCGTCAACGGCGGCGGCATCGCCGAGGTGCTGGTGTGGCAGCTGTGGGTGGCCAACCTCATCGTCGGCGTCTTCAACCTGCTGCCCGGCCTGCCGCTCGACGGCGGGCGGATGCTGCGCGCCGGGGTGTGGAAGCTCACCAGCAACCCGGGCTCGGGCACGGTCGCCGCGGCGTGGGGCGGCAGGGGGCTGGCCGTGCTCCTGGTCGCCCTCCCGATCGCCATGTCCCTGATGAGCGGGCAGGAGGTCGACTTCGGCAACCTGGTCTGGCCGCTGGTGCTGGCGTCCTTCATCTGGCTCGGCGCCACCCAGTCGCTGCGGATGGCCCGCATCCGTGCCAGGATCCCGCAGGTCAACGCCCGCGCCCTGGCTCGCAGGGCGATCCCCGTCACCGCCGAGACGCCGCTGTCGGAGGCGCTGCGCCGGGCCGCCGAGAGCAGGGCGGGCGCCATCGTGGTGGTCGACCACGAGGGGCGTCCCGTCGCCATCGTCCACGAGGCCGCCGTGCAGGCCACCCCCGAGCACCGCCGCCCCTGGGTGGACGTCGGCTCGATGGCCAAGGCGCTCGAACCCTCGCTCGTGCTGGCCGCCGACCTGGAGGGCGAGCCGCTGATCGACGCCATGCGCGAGGCCCCGGCGGGGGAGTACCTGCTGGTGGAGCGCGGCGGCGAGATCTACGGCGTGCTGGCCACCGCCGACGTCAACCGGGTGTTCAGCGGGGTCTGAGTTGTCCCCCTTGAAGTTGTCCCCCTCGAATAACCGGCGGGCCCCGGCTAGGGTCATGGCCAGTGAGCGGGCCGCCTGCCCGGTGGCGCGATCACACCCCGGCGATTCGAGCATCCGACTGCTGACCGATAGTGTTCGCTTGGGTCAAACTTGCACAGTTGACGGGTTGATCGTGGTCCACCGGTTCACCGAATCGAGACAAGTGGGCCGCGACACCGGCGCGTCGCCTGGGTATGCGTATGGCTGGTGGCCAAGCACGGCAGTGCGGGTGCCGTAATATCGCCGGGCTTCCGGGGAGGAGAGTTGAGTGACCGAGCGCAGCGAGGGCACCAATGAGCGCAGCACGGTCGTTCTGAGGGAGGGCTCATGACGGACCGGGGCTTCGAAGTGGTCCGCCCGCTTCCTGGCGATGGGCTGCTCGCCTACCAGGGCGGGCTGCTGCTGGTGTGCGACGCGGCCGAGGCCGCCGCCACCGACCTGCTCGAGGCGCTGCGCGAGACGGCCGCCTCCGGCGGCGACGGCAGGGCACTGGCCAGGCGCGCCGCCCAGGTGCTCGCCGCGAACATGGCGGGCGACCCCGCCACCTGCGCGGTCGCGGGCCCGGTCGGCGCCGGCGTGGCCGTGCTCGTCAGCGGCTCGGCCGCCGCGACGATCAGCACCGCGTCCGGCGACACCCACCTCGCCGGCAGCGACTCACTGACCTGGGCCGACCGGCTCGTCACCGGGCCCGTCGAGCGGGTGGAGCTGAGCCT
>NZ_JBEXUP010000096.1:0-34237 GCF_040614375.1 Nonomuraea sp. NPDC005983 | reverse complement strand
TCGGCGCGGGCCAGGTCACGGACCTGGCCCGTGGTGGTGGCCCGGCACTTGGCACAGCACATGGCCGGGTATTCGGCCCGGCACATGGCCCGGCACATGATCGGGCTCCTCGGCAGCCTGGCGGCAGCGTCGGCGCCGGTGCCCCCTGCCGGTCCGACGCGGAGCAGGCGGGTGGCATGATCTGGCCTATGACAGATGTGAGCGGGCTTTCCATCGCCATCCTCGGCGGCACCGGCGACCAGGGGAAGGGGCTGGCGCGCAGGTTCGCGCTGGCCGGGCATCCGGTGCTGATCGGCTCCCGGAGCGCCCAGCGCGCCCAGGAGGCCGCCGAGTCGATCGGCTCCGGGGCCAGGGGCGCGGAGAACGCCGTGGTGGCGTCCGAGGCCGACATCGTGATCGTCGCCGTCCCGTACGACGGGCACAAGGCGTTGCTGGAGTCGCTGCGGGCGGAGCTGGACGGGAAGATCGTGGTCGACTGCGTGAACCCGCTGGGCTTCGACAAACAGGGCGCGTACGCGCTGCCGGTCGAGGAGGGGAGCGCCGCCCAGCAGGCCGCCGCCGTCCTGCCCGGCAGCCGCGTCGTGGCCGCCTTCCACCACGTGTCGGCCGTGGTCCTGATGGACCCGTCCGTGGACAAGGTGGACCTGGACGTGCTGGTGCTCGGCGACGACCGCGAGGCGACCGACACCGTGCAGGCGCTGGCCGACGTCATCCCGGGCGTGCGCGGCGTCTACGGCGGGCGGCTGCGCAACGCCCACCAGGTGGAGGCGCTGACGGCCAACATCATCTCGGTCAACCGGCGCTACAAGGCGCACGCCGGCATCCGCATCACCGACATCTGACCGGCCTCCCGCCCAGCCGTCCTTTCAGCGGCCGGCTCCCTCAACGGCTGTCCGCCGCGCGGCCGGCCTCCTCCGCCGCCGGGTTGCCGAGCGGCCGGGGTGGCTGGGACGGCCGGTCAGAGCCAGCCGGCGTCCTCCGCGACGCGGATGGCGTCGATCTTGTTGCGGGCGCCCGTCTTCGTGATCGCGGCCGTCAGGTAGTTGCGGACGGTCCCCGGCGACAGGTGCAGCCGGGAGGCGATCTCCTCGGCCGAGGTGCCCCTCGCCGCTTCCCGCAGCACCGTGGTCTCGCGCTGGGTGAGGGGGCTCTCGCCGTACTCCATGGCCGAGGCCACCAGTTCCGGGTCGAGGACGCGCAGGCCGGCCGCCGTCCGCCTGACCGCGTCCGTGAGGCGGTCGCCCGGAGCGTCCTTGACCAGGAACGCCTCGATGCCCGCCGCCAGCGCGCGGCGCACCTGCCCGGGCTGGCCCATCGCGGTGAGGATCAGGACGCGGCAGGACGGGAGCCGCTCACGCAGCGTGGCGGCGGCCGTGATGCCGTCCATGACGGGCAGGTCGATGTCCACGATCGCCACGTCCGGGCGGGCCCGCAGAGCGGAGGGGACGATCTCGTCGCCGCGCGTCACCTCCGCCACCACCTCGATGTCGGGCTCCAGCCGGAGCAGCGCGGTGAGCGCGGACCTGATCATGAGCATGTCCTCCGCGAGGAGCACCCGGATCATGTGGGAACCTTCATCGCCAGGCGGAAGCCGCCCGCCCCCGTGGCGGCGGCCTCCACGCTCCCGCCCGCCTGCGCGGCCCGTTCCGCCAACCCCGTCAGCCCGCTGCCCTGACCGTTGCCGCCGTCGGCGGGGACGCCGTCGTTGACGACCTCCAGGTGCAGGGCACCGGCGCGCTGGGACGTGCTGATCGTGCAGGTGGTCGCCCGGCTGTGCCGCAGGACGTTGGTGACCGCCTCCCTGACGGCCCAGGCGAGCACCTCCTCGGAGCGCCTGGGCAGCGTGACGTCGGCGAGATGCACCTGGCAGCCCACCCCGGACGACTCCAGCAGCGCCGCCGCCCTGTGCACCTCACCCGCCAGCGACAGCTCGCGGTAGCCGCGGGCCACCTGCCGGACGTCCTGCGCCGCCTCCCTGGCCACCTGGACCAGCTCGCTCACCTCGCCGCGAGCCGAGACGGGGTCGCGCTCCATCAGCCGGGACGCCAGGTCGCCCTTGAGCGCGATCGCCGTCAGGCTGCGGCCGAGCCCGTCGTGCAGGTCGCGGGAGATGCGCAGCCGCTCCTTCAGCACCGCGGCCTCCGCCAGCTCGGCCCTGGCCTGCTCCAGCTCGGCGGTCACCCGCATGAAGCGGACCAGGGCGTAGATCATGCCGCCCGTGGTGGCCACGGTGACCCCGTAGAACAGCGCCACCGCCGGGTTCACGTAGGCCACAGAGACGATCATGTAGCCGACCATCACGCCCACCAGCGGGCCGCCCCAGCGCAGCGGCAGGAACACGAGCACGGTTCCGGCGAGCATCGGGGCTGCCACGCCCGACCAGCCGTTGGGCAGAAACGGGTCGGGCAGGAAGGTGGCGACCGCCTGGAGCACCACCGTGAGCGGGAACAGCGGCGGTCGCTCGCCCCTCAGGCCCGCCCGCACGTTGAGGAAGTGGGTGGTGACGACGCCGAGCATCGCCACGGCCGCCACGACCCCGCTCGTCGGGGAGAAGGCGAAGTAGAGCAGCCCGATGACCGTGTACGCGACGGACACGACGGTGATCAGGACGATCGCGAGACGCCGCGCGGAGGTGGAAGTCATGGCCGGACCATTATGACCGGACCGTCATGACCTGCGCGGTTCCCACCGGAACCACAGCCTGATGGCCACCACGCCGACGACGGTCCACACGGCCAGGTTCACCGCGGGCACGACGACCTCGCCGGTCCTGATGGCGTGCACCACGGCGGACGTCGGCAGCAGGTCCAGCGCGGTGCCGGCCCAGCCGGGCAGGACCTCCCTGATCGGTCCCATCGCTCCGGACCCGATCCCGGACAGCAGGAACACCGGCATCGTCGCCGCGGCGGCCAGCTCGCTGCGCGGGATCGCGGTCGTGTAGGCGGCGCCCAGCAGGGCCAGCACCGCCGAACCCGCCACGATCGCGGCGGCGAACAGCACCGGGTTCGCCGGGAACGGCACGTCGGCCAGCAGGCGCACCGCCACCGTGCACGCCGCGATCAGGGCGACGGTCTGGGTGAGCGTGCTGGCGATCTGGCCGAGCAGGATCTGGCCGTCGGTCAGCTGGGTTGCCCGCAGCCGCTTGAGCACGAGCTGGTCGCGGCGGCTGGTCAGGGCCACGGTGAGGTTCATGAACGCGGTGATCGACAGCAGCAGGGCGATCGTGCCGTGGAAGACCGACGTCGCCGCCGCGACGCCGTCCGCCTGGACGTTGCGCATCAGCACCGGCAGCCCGATGGCCAGCCCCACGGGCGTGACCACGGAGCCGAACAGCATGGCCCGGTCGCGCCAGAACAGGCGGGTGCCGAGACGGTAAGTGGCGGCGAAGCTCATCGGGCGCTCCTGTCGAGGAAGAGGTCTTCGAGCGTGGCGGCGCGCACTTCCAGCCCCGCGAGGCGCAGGCCGCGCTCGGCGGCCCAGCTGAGCAGGGTCTGCGCGGCCAGGTCGGGGTCGTCGGCGCGGCAGATCGCCGTCTCGCCCTCCAGGGTGACGGGCAGCGGCAGGTCGTCCGGGTTCACGTGGGCGGGCAGCCGGAAGGCGACCCGTCCGCGCTGCGTGGAGAGCGTCTCGGCCATCCCGCCGGACGCGACGATCTCGCCCGCGTCCATGAGGGCCATGGACGTGGCCAGCCGCTGGGCCTCCTCCAGGTAGTGCGTGGTCAGCAGGACCGTGGTGCCCTGCCTGGCCAGGTCGCGTACGACGTCCCAGGTGTTCCTGCGCGCCTCGGGGTCCATGCCCGTGGTCGGCTCGTCCAGGAACAGCAGGTCGGGGCGGCCGAGCAGGGCGAGCGCCAGGTCGAGCCGCCGCTTCTCCCCGCCGGAGAGCTGCCGCACCTTCGTGCCCGCCTTCGCCTCCAGCCCCGCCAGCTCCAGCGCCTCGTCGCGGGGGCGCGGAGTGGCGGTGAAGTCGCGCCACGTGTCGACGGTCTGCGCGACGGTGAGGTCGGGGAAGAAACCGGCCTCCTGGAGCATGACGCCGGTGCGCCGCCTGACGGCGGCGCGCTGGGTGACCGGGTCCAGCCCGAGCACCCGCACGTCACCGGAGTCGGGGCGCTGGAAGCCCGCCAGCATCTCGATCGTCGTGGTCTTGCCGGCGCCGTTCCTGCCGAGCAGCGCGAAGATGTGGCCGGCGGGCACCTCGAACGAGATGCCCTTCACCGCCTCGAAGCCCCCGTAGCTCTTCCTGAGCCCGTTCACCTGGATCGCTGTCATGCGTCAGACTCTGCCGGGACGGGCAGCGGGGCGGCAGTGAAGAATTCACGACTTCCGGGAGAGCTTCAGCAGCGCGTCGGCCACCCCCTCGGGGGCGACGACCTGGTGCAGGTGCGCGCCCGGCAGCCGGGTCACCGACCAGCCCCGCCGCGTAGCCTCCTCGGCCACCTGCTCGTACGGGGGTCCGAACCACAGGCAGGAGCAGCGGACGTCGTCCCAGCCTGCCGGGACCGGGAGGGGCTGCGTGTAATAGTCGAGCGGGAGCCGTGCCTGCTCCGCCACCACGCGCGCCCGCGTCTGCGGGTCGGGCAGCAGCTCCGCGACGTCCTCGGCGCTCCACCAGTCGGTCCAGCGCGGCAGCACGCCGTCGGCGTCGGCCAGCTCGCGCAGGAACGGCAGGAAGCCCTCCTCGGCGGTGCGCACCAGCCCCTCGCGCGGCGGGATGTGCGCGTCGGCGAACACGCACGCCACCACCCTGTCTCCCAGGCCCTCCTTGATCACCGGCAGGAAGAAGCCCGCGTTGCTGTGGACGACCAGCACGATCCGCGTGTCCGGCGCCGCCGCGCGCACCGCCTCCACCACCCGCGGCCAGTAGGGCGCGCAGCCGGAGGACACCTGGGTGAGGTCGGGCACCACCGCCGCGTGCCCCCGCCGCTCCAGCGCCGCCGCCACCGGCAGCCAGGTCGAAGGGCCCACGGACGGGCTGTGTACGAGCAGGAACGTCGTCGTCATGCCTCCTACAGTGTCGCAGGGCACAGGCGACAGGCCAGGCTGTCAGCTCACGGCGGAGCCCGTGCCGGGTGCGCCGCTGAGCTGGCCAGACACGGCATCGCGGAGGGCACGGTGCGCATCGCGGTCGGCATCGAGCACCCCGAGGACCTCTGGGCCGACATCTCCCAGGCATTGACATAGCACTTAGGCAGTTAGGAAACTGCCTAAGTGCTAGCCGGACTGCGGGCGGTGGCGAGCGGCCCCCGCCTGCTCATCCTCCAGTGGCTGAAGGACCCCACCGCCCACTTCCCGCCGCAGCTCGACGGCGACCTGGTCGACGACGGCGTGTGCTCGCTGTTCATCGCGACCAAGCTCGGCATGACCCAGCCCAGCGCGACCGGGCACCTGAAGGTCCTCGAGCGGGCCGGGCTGATCCGCGGCAAACGGATCAAACAGTGGGTGTTCTATCGGCGCGACGAGGCCCGGATAGCCGAGCTGAAACGGATGATCGAGGGGGAGCTGTGACGACGGTGACGTACCAGGACGTGGTGGCGGCGGCCGGCCGGATCGAGGGGCACGTGCTGCGCACGCCGGTGCTGGAGATCTCACCAGGGCTCTTCCTGAAGCTGGAGCAGCTGCAGCACGCCGGGTCCTTCAAGGTGCGAGGCGCGTTCAACCGGCTGCTGTCCGCCGGGAACGCGCCGGCCAGCGGCGTGATCGCGGCGAGCGGCGGCAACCACGGGCTCGCGGTCGCGTACGCGGCCCGGGCGCTGGGGATCCGGGCCGAGATCTTCGTCCCGACCGTGACGAGCCCGGTCAAGGTGGCCGGAATCCGGGCGCTCGGCGCGGTGATCCGCCAGACCGGGGCGATCTACTCCGAGGCGGCGGAGGCCGCGGCCAAGCGCGCCGCCGAGACGGGCGCGCTGCAGGTCCACGCGTACGACCAGCCGGAGGTGGTGGCGGGCCAGGGCACGACGGGCCTGGAGATCATGGCCCAGACGGGCGTGGACACCATCGTGGTGGCGGTCGGCGGCGGCGGCTTCGCCGCCGGCATCACCCTCGGCACCCGCCCGGACGGCGCCCGCTCAGACGGCCCCCACTCGGACGGCGCCCGTTCGAGCGGCGGTCAGGCCGGTGGCACCTCTTACGGCGGGCCGCGGATCGTCGCCGTCGAGCCGGAGTTGAGCCCCACCCTGCACAGCGCGCTGCGGGCCGGGCGGCCCGTGCCCGTCGAGGTGAGCGGGGTGGCGGCCGACGCGCTCGGCGCCTCCCAGCTCGGCGACCTGGCCTACGGCATCCTGTCGCGGCCGGGGGTGGAGAGCGTGCTCGTCCCCGACGACGCCATCGTGGCCGCCCGCCGCACGCTGTGGGACAGGCATCGCGTCGTGGCCGAGCACGCGGGCGCGACGGCGTACGCCGCCCTGCTGGCGGGCGCGTACACGCCCGCCGAGGGCGAGCGGATCGCGGTGGTGGTCTGCGGATCCAACACCGACGTGACAACCCTCGCCAACCCCGGCACCTGACCCCGCCCCGCTACACCCGCCCCGCCGCACCGCACCTCCGCAACGCGCGCGCTCCCCGGAGGACGCCGCGCGTCCTGGCGGGCGCGCCTGCGCGACGCCCGCCGGCGCCAGGCCGCAGCACGTCCGCCCGCTGCGGCGGGAGGCAGGGGGACGGGTCAGCTGTAGGTGTGTTCGGGGGCGGGGAAGGCGCCGGACGCCACCTCGTCGGCGAAGGCGCGGACCGCGCGGTCCATCTCCTCGGCCAGGTCCGCGTACTTCTTGACGAACCTGGCGGGTTGCGGCGTCAGGCCCATCAGGTCCTGCCAGACCAGGACCTGCGCGTCCGTGGCCGCGCCCGCGCCGATCCCGATCGTCGGGATCGCCAGCGACGTCGTCACCCGTTCGGCGAGGTCGGCCGGCACGCACTCCAGGACGACCGAGAACGCCCCCGTCTCCTCCAGGGCCTTGGCGTCGGACATGAGCTCCTCGCCCGACTGGCCGCGCCCCTGCACCCGGTACCCGCCCAGGACGTTGACCGACTGCGGCGTCAGCCCCAGATGGGCCATGACCGGGACGCCCGCCGCCACCAGCGCCTCGACCTGCGGCAGGACGCGACGCCCGCCCTCCAGCTTGACCGCGTGCGCGCCCGCCTCCTTCATGAAGCGGGCAGCCGACTCCAGCGCCTGCTGCGGCGAGGACTGGTAGGAGCCGAACGGCAGGTCGGCGACCACGAGGGCGCGGGACGAGCCCCGCACCACGGCCGCCGTCAGCGGCAGCAGGTCGTCGACGGTGACGGGCAGCGTCGAGTCGTAGCCGTACACCACCATGGCCGCGGAGTCGCCGACCAGCAGGACGGGGATGCCCGCCTGGTCGAACACGCGGGCGGTCATCGCGTCGTAGGCGGTGACCATGGGCCACTTCTCGCCGCGTTCCTTCGCGACCGCGAGATCACGGACAGTGACTCTCCGGCCCGTCCGGCCGCCATAGAGAGAGGACATGGGTTAACCCTCCAGAAGTCTCGAGGCGCCCCGCTGGCGTCCCCGGACCCTTTCGATGATGCCAGTCTCACCCTCCGAAACCCAGTGGCGAAACTGTCGGTGACCCTTGCCAGAATAGACGCGGAGGTAAGCAATCAGCATGGCTATCGAACCTTACCGGCGCCTGCTCCGGCTGCCGGGCGTGCGGGCGTTGCTGCTGGTGGGCCTGCTCGCCCGCGTTCCGTCCACGGCCACGGGCATGGCGCTGACCCTGCACGTGGTCAACGGCCTGGGGCTGGGATTCGGCAAGGCGGGGCTGGTCACCATGGCCAGCACGATCGGCATGGCGGTCGGCTCGCCGCTGTCGGGAAGGTTCGTCGACAGGCACGGGCTGCGTCCGGTGCTGACCATCACCACGGTGGCGCAGGCCGCGTTCTGGGCCAGTGCCTGGGCGTTGCCGTTCCCCGCGCTGGTCGCGGCGGCGGCGCTGGCGGGGCTGCTCGGGCTGCCGGTGTTCAGCGTGATCCGTCAGTGCCTGGCCGCCCTCGTGCCGGTCGAGCAGCGCCGCCTGGGCTTCTCGCTCGACTCGATGCTGGTCGAGCTCTCCTACATGGTCGGCCCCGCGCTGGCGGTGGCCGGGGTGACCACGTTCGGCAGCGGGCCGACGTTGGCCGTCATCGCCGTCGGCATGACGGGGTCCGGCGTCGCGCTGATCGTGCTCAACCCGCCGACCCGTTCGGCCGAGGAGCTGGAGGCGCTCGCGGTGAAGACGCCGCGGCGGCAGTGGCTCACGCCCGGGTTCGTGGCGCTGCTCGGCACGACGGCCGCGGCCACGTTCGTGCTGACCGCGACCGAGCTCTCGCTGGTCGGCACCATGGAGCACGCGGGGCAGACCCAGTGGGTCGGGCTGGCCGTCGGCATCTGGTGCCTGTACTCGCTGCTCGGCGGGTTCGTCTACGGCGGGCTGTCCAGGGGCTTCTCGCCGCTGCTGCTCATCGCCGCGATGGGCGCGCTGACCGTGCCCGTGGGGCTGGCCGGGGGCGACTGGTGGTGGCTGATCCTCGCCCTGCTGCCCGCGGGCGTGCTCTGCGCCCCCGCGCTGTCGTCCACCGTCGACACCGTCAGCCGCTGGGTTCCCGCCGGGGCGCGGGGAGAGGCCATGGGCTTTCACGGCACCGCCCTGCTGATCGGCGGCGCGTCCTCCGCGCCGATCGCCGGGGCGATCATCGACGCGCACGGCCCTGCCTGGGCGTTCGTGGTGGCGGGCCTGGCCGGGGTGGCGATGGTGGTGGTCGCGCTGCCGTTCTGGCGACGCCGCGCGGCACAGACGGGTGCGCGGGCGGCGGAGGGTGTGGAGGCGCGGCGGTCCGTGCCGCCTTCCGACGCGGGAGACGTCGCGCCACTGCTGGAAACCAGCTCGTAACCCGAGGGGTCCGGGCCCTTCATCTGAAGGGCCTAGCCTGGCGGCGGAAGCTTACGAAACGACACCGTTGCGTATCGGAATGCCTTGCGATACGGTGGCGTTGCGAAACTTAAGCGTATCGAAATTAAGGTGCATTCATGGATGCGAACACAGGTCACCCGCGCCGCTGGGGAATACTCGGCGTGCTGGTGTTCAGCCTGCTGGCGGTCGTGCTCGACAACACGATCCTGAACGTGGCGATGAAGACCATCGCCGACCCGAAGGTCGGTCTGGGGGCGACGCAGAGCCAGCTGGAGTGGGCGATCAACTCCTACACTCTGGTGTTCGCCGGGTTGCTGTTCACCTTCGGCGTGATCGGCGACCGCACCGGCCGCAAGCGGATGCTCTTCATCGGCATGGCGCTGTTCGGCCTGGCCTCCCTCGCCAGCGCCTATGCCCAGGATCCGATGCAGCTGATCCTGGCCAGGGCGGCGATGGGCATCGGCGGCGCGGCGATCATGCCGGCCACGCTGGCCATCATCTCCAACGTCTTCCCGCCCAGCGAGCGTGGCAAGGCCATCGGCGTCTGGGCCGGTGGCGTCGGCCTCGCGGTGGCGGTCGGCCCGATCACCGGCGGGGTGCTGATCGAGCACTTCTGGTGGGGCTCGGTCTTCCTGGTGAACGTGCCGATCGTGGTGATCAGCATGGTGCTCATCGGGACGATCGTGCCCGAGTCGCGTGACCCCAAGCCGTCCAGGCTCGACCCGGTCGGCGTGCTGCTCTCGATCATCGGCCTGGTCGCCGTGGTCTACGGCATCATCCGCGGCGGCGAGCTGGCCACGCTGGCCAACGCCGAGGTGCTCGTCCCGACGCTGATCGGTGTCGCGGTGCTGGCCGCGTTCGTCTGGTGGGAGCGGCGCGTCGACCACCCGGCCTTCGACGTGCGCAACTTCGGCAACGTCCGGTTCACCTCGGCCATCGGCATGATGGGCATCGTCTTCTTCGCGATGATGGGCGGGATGTTCTTCCTGACCTTCTACATCCAGATCGTCAAGGGCTTCACCCCGGTCCAGGCGGGCGCGCTGATGATCCCGTTCGCCGCGGCGCAGCTGATCTTCGCGCCGCTCAGCCAGCGGGTGAACCAGCGGTTCGGGGCCAAGCTGTCGGCCACGGTCAGCATGCTCGTGGTCACCGCGGCGCTCGCCAGCTACTCCCTCTTCGACCAGGACACCCCCGTCCTGCTCATGGAGGTGGTCTTCTTCGTCCAGGGCGCGGCGATGGCGAACATCATGCCGCCCGCCACCACCGCGATCATGGAGTCGCTGCCCAGGGAGAAGGCCGGTGTCGGCTCGGCCATGAGCAACACCGTCCGCCAGGTCGCCGGCGCGCTCGGCGTGGCCGTGCTCGGCTCGGTGCTGTCGTCCAGCTACCGCGGCGAGATCGCGCCCGCGCTGTCGGGCCTGCCGGCGGGCGCGCAGCACACGGCCGGTGAGTCGATCATGGCGACGGTCGGGGCCGCGCACGCGCTCGGCCAGCAGGGGGTGGCGCTGCTCAAGCCCGCCTACGAGGCCTTCATCCACGGCATGCACATCACGGCCATGGTGTCGGCCGTCATCGCGCTGCTCGGCGTGCTGGTGGTGGCGAAGTGGATGCCGGGCAAGCCGCGCCCGGTCGAGCAGGCGGAAACGAAGGAACCAGCGGTAGTGTGAGGCCGCGATGACGATCCAGGAAACGGCGACCGCCCGCCCTGCGGGCCGTCCACGTAGCGAGAAGGCGGAGAGGGCGATCATCGAGGCCACTCTTGACCTGATCGGCGAAGGCATGGGCGTGTCGGAGCTGTCCATCGAGGCGATCGCCTCGAGGGCGGGTGTCGGCAAGACGACCATCTACCGGCGCTGGTCGAACAAAGAGGACCTCGTCGTCGACGCTCTTGCGACGCTCAAGGCGCCGCCGCCCCCGGTCAAGGGCGAATCGGTGCGCGACGACCTGATCACGCTGCTCGACGCGATGCGCGGCGAGGCTGACCAGGCGCGCACCCGTTGTGTCATGAACATCGCGATGAGCGAGTCCGACCGCTACCCGCGGCTGATGGAGCGCTTCTTCAAGGCCGCCGTCGAGCCGCGCCGGCAGGCGATGCGCGACGTGATCGCGCGCGGTGTCGCCAACGGCGAGCTCAAGCCCGACCTGGACGTCGAGATGGTGATGCGCATCCTGTCAGGGGCGATGATGATGTTCAGGAAGTGGGGCGAGCCCAGTGAACTCGCCCCCGATCTGGCCGAGCGCCTCGTCGACACGGTGATGACCGGGATAGCGCCGTAGCCCATCGGGTCTGTGCCCAAGGGGAGGGCCTCAAGGGGAGGGTCTCAAGGGGAGGGCGAAGGTCGCCCTCCCCTGCGCGTGGGTGAAGACACCTCAGGGCCTAGGCAGAACATGAGCATTGCTCTAGTCTCGCGGCCATGCCCCCCATACGCAGGATCGCGATCGTCGTCTCCGTGGCCTTGGGCCTGCTGTTACCCGCGAGCGCCGCGTTAGCCCACGAGGAGCGCCCGGTGACGCTGCCCGATGGGAGGGGGAGTGTCCCGGCCCCTCGGACCGGCGAGCCGGACCTGCTGGTCTGTAAGACCGATAAAGCCGACTTCGAGCGTCGAATCGCGACATTTCCCACGGAGCTCCGGCAGCGCAACCTCCGCCTGTTCGCGAAGTGCCAGGCGAGCGGTTTCAGGAACCTGCAGGACGCCGTCGACAAGGTCGACAGACCGGGGCTGACCATCGCCATGCTGCCCGGCCTCTACCAGGAGGAGCCCGGCCAGGTGACGCCCACGGGCGACTGCGCCAAGCTGCCCGCCCGCTGGTCGTCCTGGGGCTACCAGATCCTCTCCTTCGAGCAACAGCAGCAGTGCCCGCACAACCAGAACCTGGTGGCGATTCTCGGCAAGCAGAACCTCCAGATCGAGGGCACCGGCGCGAGCCCCCTGGACGTGATCGTGGACGCCCAGTACCGCAAGCTCAACGCCATCCGCGCAGACCGCACCAACGGCGTATATTTCCGGAACTTCACCGCGCAGCGCACCACGTTCAACTCGCTCTACATCCTGGAGACCGACGGGTTCGTCATCGACCACGTCCTCACCCGCTGGAACGACGAGTACGGGTTCCTCACCTTCGCCAGCGACCACGGCCTCTACACCGACTGCGAGTCGTACGGCAACGGCGACGGCGGCCTCTACCCGGGCAGCGCCTCCAACATCAACAACGGCCGCGGCCACGACGTGCCCAGGTACGCGATCGAGATCCGCCGCTGCAAGAGCCACGACAACGCGCTCGGCTACTCGGGCACCGCGGGCGACTCGGTGTGGGCCCACGACAACGAGTTCTACGACAACATGGTCGGCGCCACGATGGACAGCCTCTGGCCCAGCCACCCCGGCCTGCCGCAGAACCACGCCAGGTTCGAGAACAACGACGTCCACGACAACAACAAGGACTACTACCGCTACACCAGGGACGGCACCTGCGCCAAGCCGCCCGCCGAGCGCGGCTACGAAAAGGGCGTGGTCTGCTCCCAGGTGGGCGTGCCGCCGGGCACGGGGTTGCTGGTCGCGGGCGGCAACTACAACGTCTTCAAGGGCAACCGCGTCTGGGGGCACGACAGGGCCGCCTTCCACCTGTTCGGCGTCCCGGCCTTCATCAGGGGTGAGAACTCGCCGGCCAAGCAGGCCGACACGTCCAACTACAACCGCTACGAGGGGAACGTCTTCGGCGTCGGCCCGGCGGGGGAGAAGCGTCCCAACGCCCTGGACGTGTGGTGGGACGGCCAGGGCGAGGGCAACTGCTGGCAGGGGGACGCGGGCAGGTCCACGCCGGCCGTTCTGCCGGTGTGCGCGGCCGAGGCGCCCGCCCTGTCCGGCGGGTCGAGCCGGTTGCTGGCCGAGCCGGTGAAGATCGTCAAGCTCTACCTGTGCGCCGACTTCAGCGCCTCCACAGCACGCCTGCCCGCGGGCTGCGACTGGTTCGGCGCGTCCGGGCTCGGCAAGGTCGAGGCGCAGCTCGCGCTGGGCGGCTCGCTCGTGCTGGCGCTGCTGGCGGTCCTGTTCTGGCGACGGTCAGGCAGACTGGCACGGCCGCGCGCCGGTGACCCGTCGGCCGACGACGCGGCCCCGCAGCTCGCGGCGGACCCCCGGCTGCGCGCCGGTGATCCGTCGGCCGACGACGCGGCCCCGCGGCTCGCGGCGGACCTCCGGCGCAGGCATCGCATCGTCGTGGCCGGCACCGTGGCCGGGCTGCTCGGGCTGGCCCTGGACGTGGTGGCGGCCGTCGTGGACGGCACGACGCTCGCGGCGGCGGCCCTGCTCCTCATGGCCGCCTGGTGGCTGTGCCTGGGCGTGGCGCTGCGGCCGGACCGGCGGGTGTTCGGCTGGTTCACGATGCTTCTGGCCCTGCTGGCCTGCGCCGACGCCTTCGACCGGGCCGTGTACCTGATCCCGGCCGTCCCGCTCGGGCCGGGCTGGATCCGCGGGCTGCTCACCGGGGTGTGGGTGCTGGCCGCCGTCGTCGTCCTCGCGCCCCGGCGCGGCGGGGCCGCCGAGCGGAGCCCGCGTGAGGCGGAGGTGCCCGCGTGAGGCGTGCGGGCTGGCTGCTGGCGTGCGTACTGGCGGCGGGCTGCGGCCCGCTGTCGCAGACGCACCACAACCCGGGCAACAGCCACGAGGTGGCGACGGCGGGGGCGAGCCCGGCGCCGGGGGAGGCGCACACGGACATCGCCGTCGTCGCCGGACGGGTCAGCCCGCCGTCCGGCTGGCTGGAGGCGGCCAAGGGGCAGCAGGTCAGCATCACGGTCACCAGCGACGTGCCGGACGAGCTGCACGTCCACGGCTACGACCTGGAAGCCGAGCTGCCGGCGGGGCGATCGGTCACGATCCGGTTCAAGGCCGGGCTGAGCGGGGTGTTCGAGGTGGAGACGCATAAGTCCAAGCTCGTGCTGACCCAGCTGGCGGTGCGGTGAGCGGGGTGCTCGCGCACGGTGTCGGAAGCCGGAGCGACCTGCCGATCCCGCTGTTCTACGCCTATGCGGGCGCGTTCGCTGCGCTGGTGGTGTCGTTCCTGGCGCTCGGCCTGCTGTGGGCCGACTCCCGGTTCCGCGGCGACCGCGCCGGACGGGTGCTCGCCCTGCGCCTGCCCGCCCGCCCCTTGCGGGTGCTCACCCTCGTGGCCGCCGTGTACACGCTCGGCTGGCTGGTGGCGGGGCCGGAGGAGGGCAACGCCGCCCCCTACCTGGTGTACGTGCTGTTCTGGGTCGGGCTGGTGCCGGCGTCGCTGCTGTTCGGGCCGGTCTGGCGACTGCTCAACCCGTTCCGGCTGCTCCCGGACCGGCCGCGCCGCCCGCTGCCCCGGCGGCTGGGCTACTGGCCCGCCGCCGCGGGCCTGCTGGCCTTCACCTGGATGGAGCTGGTCGCCCCCGAGCCCGCCGCCACCGGCACGCTGATGGCCTTCGCCGCCCTGTACGCCGCCGCGCAGGTGACGGGGACCCTCAGGTACGGGCACGCCTGGCTGGAGCGCGGCGACCCGTTCGAGGTCTACTCGACCCTGGTCGGCCACCTGTCGCCGCTCGGCAGGCGCGCCGACGGCAGGATCGTCCTGCGCAGCCCGTTCGACGGCCTGGACGCCGTCCAGCCCGCCCCGGGCCTGGTCGCCACCGTCTGCGTGCTGCTCGGCAGCACCGGCTACGACGGCTTCTCCTCGGCCCCGATCTGGGTGGACGCGCTGCAGTCCGGCCCGCTCGGTCACACCGGCCTGGGCACGCTCGGCCTGCTGGCGGCCGTCGCGGCGGTGGCGGCGCTGTACGGGGCGTGCCTGTGGCTGGCCGGGCTGATCGGCGGCGCCAGGGGGCTGGCGCCGCGGTTCGCCCACTCGCTGGTGCCGATCGCGATCGGCTACCTGATCGCCCACTACTTCTCGCTCCTCGTCTTCGAGGGCCAGCGGGCGGTCATTTTGTCGTTCGGCCTCGACGCCGAGGTGAACCAGGACGCGGTGGGCCCGGCGACGATCGCCACCGTCCAGGTGGTGGCCATCGTGGCCGGGCACGTCGTGGGCGTGGTGGCCGCGCACGACCGTTCCGTCCGGCTGCTGCCGCCCGCCAGGGCCGTCGCGGGGCAGATCCCGCTGTTCGTGCTGATGGTCTGCTACACCCTCGGCGGGCTGACGCTGCTGTTCGCGGCCTGACCTCTGTGGTCAGTACACCTAGCCGGTGGTCTCGCGCCACCGGTTGGTGATGGGCAGGCGGCGGTCGCGGCCGAAGTTCTTCGGCGTGATCTTCGGGCCCGGCGGGTACTGCCTGCGCTTGTACTCGGCCAGGTCCACCAGCCGGATGATGCGCGTCACCAGCGCCGGGTCGTGGCCGGCCGCGATGAGCTCCTGCGAGCCCATGTCCTTCTCCACGTAGTCGTCGAGCAGCCGGTCCAGCACCTCGTACGGCGGCAGCGAGTCGGTGTCACGCTGGTCGGGCCGGAGCTCGGCGCTAGGCTCCTTGGAGATCGAGTTCTCCGGGATCGGCCGGTCGACGTCGAGCAGGAACGCCGGGTCGCGGTGCGAGTTGCGCCACCGCGACAGCTCCCACACCATCGTCTTCGGCACGTCCTTGATCGGCGCGAAGCCGCCCGCGGAGTCGCCGTACAGCGTCGAGTAGCCGGTCGCGAGCTCGCTCTTGTTGCCGGTGGTGAGCACCAGGTGCCCATGCTCGTTCGACAGCCCCATCAGGATCATGCCGCGCACCCGGGCCTGCAGGTTCTCCGCCGCCAGCCCGGACAGCTCGATCTCCTTCTCGAAGGCGTCGACGATGTCGGAGATCGGCACGATCCGCGCGTGCAGGCCCTGCCTGCGCACCAGCTCCTCGGCGTCGCCCACCGAGTGGTCGGAGGTGTAGCGCGAGGGCATCAGCACCCCGTGCACCCGCGACGGGCCGATCGCGTCGGCGGCGATCGTCGCGGTCAGCGCCGAGTCGATGCCGCCCGACAGCCCGAGGATCACCGACTCGAACCCGTTCTTGGCGACGTAGTCGCGCACCGCGAGCACCAGCGCCGCGTACACCTCGCCGTACAGGTCCAGCCGCGCCGCGATGCGCGCGGGCTGCGGCGGGTACGGCTCGACCGGCTCGGACGACAGCTCGAACCGGTCCACGGTGATCGTGGACCCGTCGCCCATGTCGTACGGGAAAGTCCCGGTCTCAGCGGAGGAGGTCGGCAGGTCCAGGTCGACCACCAGCAGCTCGTCCTTGAACTGCCCGGCCCGCGCCACCAGCTCACCCGCCGCGTCCACCACGATGGAGTCGCCGTCGAACACCAGCTCGTCCTGCCCGCCGACCTGGTTCACGTAGACGAGCGCGCAGCCCGCCTCGCGCGCCCTGCGCGCGCACAGCTCCAGGCGGACGTCGTCCTTCTCCTTCTCGTACGGCGACGCGTTCGGCACCACAAGCAGCCCGGCCCCGGCCCGGCCGACCACGGCCACGGGGCCGCCCTCCTGCCACAGGTCCTCGCAGACCGCGATCGCGACGTCCACGCCGTGCAGCCGGAAGATCGGCAGCCGGTCGCCGCGCACGAAGTAGCGGTACTCGTCGAACACCCCGTAGTTCGGCAGGTGGTGCTTGGCCGTGCGGGTGACCACCTCACCCCGGTACAGCAGCGCGGCGGCGTCGAGCGGCGCCCCCTTGGGCTGGCCGACGCGCGGCGCGAGACCGGCCCGGTCGACGTAGCCGACGACCACCGGCAGCTCGCCGAGCCCCTCCGTCACCAGCCGGGCCGCCGTCTCCTCCAGCGTCCGGATGCTGGCGTCCACGAAGGACGTGCGGAGCACCAGGTCCTCGACGGGGTAGCCGGTGAGGAACATCTCGGTGAAGACGACCAGGTGGGCGCCGTGTTCGGCGGCGTCGCGGGTCCAGGTCACCAGCTTGTCGGCGTTGGCGGACAGATCGCCTACGGTCGCGTTCGTCTGGGCCAGGGCAATGCGCAGTTGTGCCACGCGAACAGCCTAGTACGGCCTGATTTTTATCTTCAAAGCGACGAAAAGTGGTGCTTATTGCTGCGTGACCGTCCCAGGTGTCACCAGGCCGGACTCGTAGGCGGCCACGACCAGCTGCGCCCGCTCGACCAGCCCCAGATGTTCGAGCAGGGCCGCGACGGCGACGGACACCGCCTGCTCCGTCAGGGCGAGGGTGCCGGCGATCTGCTGGTTGGTGAGCCCCCGCGCGACCAGTTTCAGCACGTCGAGCCGGGCGTCGGACAGCCCGGCCAGCGCCGGGGGCGAGCCGGGGTCGTGACTGCCCGCGAACGCCGAGATCAGCCGGGTGGTGACGGCCGGGTCGATCAGCGCGTCGCCCGCGGCGGCGCGCTGATCGCGGCCACCAGCTGCTCCGGCGGGGACGTTTTCAGCACGAATCCGCTCACGCCCGCTCGCAGCGCCGCGTACAGATTCTCGTCGCTGCCGAACGTGGTCATCACGATCACCTTGGGCGGGCGGGGCTCGGCCAGGATCCGCCGCGCCGCAGCCAGCCCGTCGAGGCGCGGCATCTGGATGTCGAGGAGCGCCACGTCCGGCCGGGACGCGCGGGCCGCCGCGATCGCTTCCTCGCCGTCGCCCGCCTCCGCGGCGAGCTCCAGCCCCGGCTCGCCGTCCAGCACGGCCCGTAACCCGGCCCGCACCAGCGCCTGGTCGTCGGCCACGAGCACCCGCAACACCCCCGATCCGGCTGAGGAGGGGGCGCCGGGCGCCGGTCGCGTCCCGGCGCCCGCCGGCTCCGGGAGCCGCTGGGCGAGCATGTCGGCTTCGAGGCGTCGCAGGCCGCTGGTCAGGTCGAGGCCCAGCTCGTCGCGCCAGTGGGCGCGGGCCCTGCGCAGGGCGGCCAGCGCGTCGCCCTGGCGCCCCGTCCGGTAGAGGGCGAGCGCCAGCAGCCGCCAGGCCTCCTCGCGCAGCGGGGACGCCGTGGCGTGCGCCTCCAGGTCGGGCACCAGCGCGGCGGCCCTGCCCAGCGGCAGCCCGGCGCCGGCGCGGCGTTCCACGGCGACCAGCCGCAGCTCCTCCAGCCTGCCCGCCTCGGTGGCGGCCCAGGCCAGGTCGGCGAACCCCGCCAGCGCGGGCCCGCGCCACAGCGCCAGCGCCGACTCCGTCGCCTCCCACACCTCGGCGGGCCCGCCCTCGCCCTTCACCAGGCTCTCGAACCGCCACGCGTCCACCTGCCCGGCGGCGGCCCGCAACGCGTACCCGGGCGGCGCGGAGACCAGCACCTCGGCCTGCTCACGCGGCGCCCTGCCGGGTTCCAGTGCGCGCCGCAGCCGGGACACATACCCCTGGATCGTGGACAGCGCCTGCGCGGGCGGCGTTCCCGGCCACAGCTCGTCGATGAGCGTGGCGATGGGGACGGCCCGGCCGCCGGCCACGAGCAGCCGCGCGAGCACGGCCTGCTGGCGCCGGCCGCCGAGGTCGAGGGGGACGCCGTCGTCGCGGACCTGGAACGGTCCGAGCATGGTGAAGGTGAGCATGGCAGGCGTAAGCGTAGAGCCGGAGCGGGCGTCCGGTACATGGCATTTGTTCACAGGGGGCGGGCCGCCCGACACGCCGGCACCGAGGGGCGCCACCGGACGAGGCCCGCCGTGTCGCTCCCGTCAGAGGTCGTCCGCCGAACGCCGCCTGATCGCCGGGCCGAGCGCGAGCATGCCGGCGGCGGAGACCAGGCCCACGCCGCCGATCGTGAACCAGAGCGCCTCCCGCCCGAACTCCAGGAGCGCGCTGCCGGCCAGCGGCGCCAGCATCGAGGCGAGCGACCAGGCGAACCCGAACAGCCCCGAGTACCTGCCGCGCAGGTGGGCGGGGGCGAGCGAGGCGAGGACCGTGCCCGCGATGCCGGCCGTGACGATCTCTCCGGCCGTCCACACGACGATCGTGACAGCCAGCCAGAACGTCGTGGTGACGAAGGCGGTCAGCGCGAAGCCGGCGCCCATCACGGCCAGCCCCAGCGCGAACGTCCTGGACGCGTCCCTGCGGCCCAGCCAGTTGGACACCAGCGGCTGGACGACGACGATCAGCACCCCGTTCAGCGCCATGGCCAGCCCGTACTGCCCGGTCGTCAGCCCCACCAGCTTGGTCATGGCGACGGGCAGCATGGTCACGGTCTGCAGGTACATCAGCGCGTTGCCCAGGACGACCAACGTGAAGCCGATCATCAGCCGGTCGCGCAGCACCACGCCGAACCCGCCCGTGCTCTCCCTGGCGACCGGCCGGGTCTCGGGCACGGCCCGCCAGACCAGGACGCCGAAGGCCACGCTGGAGATCGCGTCGATCCAGAACAGCCAGCCGAACCCGAGCTGCGCCAGCCAGCCGCCCCCCGTCATGCCGACCGCGTAACCGAGGTTGACCGCCCAGAACAGCAGCCCGTACGCCTTGGGCCGCTCGGCCGGCGACACTAGGTCGGCCACCAGCGCGTTGGACGCGGGACGATAGGCGTCGATCACCAGGCCCAGCACGAACATGACCGCCGTGATCGCGGGCAGCGACGTGCTGTAGCCCAGCGCCACCATCGCCGCCGCGGTGGCCAGCATGCCGCCCGTCAGCGTGGCACGGCGGCCCACCCTGTCGGCGAGCACCCCGGCCAGCAGCTGCGAGAACAGCGATCCCGCGCCGAAGACGGCCATCACCAGCCCGGCCGCCGCCACCGGCAGGCCGCGGGCCTGGGTCAGATAGACGCCGGTGAACGGCATGACCATGGTGCCCAGGCGGTTCACCAGGGTGCCGCTCCACAGCGCCCAGAAGGGCCGGGGCAGCCCGCCGATCTTCGACTGCAGGAACGAGGGCTTCTCAGGGGCGATCGTTGTCACCCCAGAAGGGTGACGATCCGCCATTTACCCCGCGAACGATTTAGTGCACACTAAAACGAATGACCGTGATCTGGACGATGAAGCCCGAGGATGTCGCCCGCATCAGGTTCGCCTTCTCGCCCCTGTGGGAGCTGGTCGCCAGCCTGCGCACGCTTCAGGGCCCGGCCAGGCAGTCCATCCACCTGCCGTGGATCAAGTGCGTCCGCCCCCGGCTGGCCGGGCTCGACCTCGCCGAGCTGTTCGCGCTCGTCCCGCCCACCGGCTACTTCGCCGACTTCGTCACCCCGCCGCCCGACACGCCGCTGCCCGACTTCGCCGCCGAGCTCGACCAGGTCCGGCGCGCCAGTCCCGAACGTGCCCTCGTCGAGGCGCGCAATCTGGCGGGCTCCGACCCGGCGGTCCTCGCCCGGTTCATCTCCGACCCGGTGGCGGGCGTCGCCAGGGTGGCCGACGCGCTGGAGGCGTACTGGGAGACGTGCTTCGCCGAGTTCTGGCCGCGCGTCTACGGCCTGCTGGAACGGGACGTGCTGCGCAGGTCGCGGCAGCTCGCCCAGGGCGGCGCCCACGAGCTGTTCGCCGGGCTCGACCCGGCCGTGAAGTGGACCGGCGAGCACCTGTACGTCGACCGGCCCTGGTGCCTCGTCAGCGAGCTGCACGGCGACGGGCTGGTGCTGGTGCCCAGCGCGTTCTACTGGCCGTCGGTGGCTGTGATGTCGCCGCCGTACCAGTCGATGCTGGTCTATCCGGTACAGGGTGTCGGGACGCTCTGGGAGCAGGGGCCGCCGCCCGCCCCCGCCGCGCTGTCGGCGCTGCTCGGCAGGAGCAGGGCGCAGATCTTGCTGGCGCTCGCCGAGCCCAGCACCACCACCGCGCTGGCCGGGCGCATGTCGCTCACGCCCGGCGCGGTCAGCCAGCACCTCGGCGTGCTCAGCGACGGCGGGCTGGCCGTGGGCATGCGCGTCGGCAAGCAGGTCGTCTACCGGCGCACCCCCATCGGCGACGCCCTGGCGAGCAACTCGGCCTGACCCGCTCGCGGACGAATGTCCTGTTCGTCATGCCGGGAACGAAGGCCGACGTCACTGTGATGAACATTGGCCGTATCTTTCGCCGCCATATGCCAATCGTCATCGTCACAAACTGATGATCTCCATAGCATGGCCGATGATCTCGCAACGGAAAGAACGCGCCGCTTCGTTGGTTCCCGCTTCCATGATTCGCGGCGGCACAGCACAGGGGAGTGGAACCGCGAAATGCAGATGAAATCCGCCGAGCAGGTGAACGGAGGCCGTTTCGCGTTCGGCGACAACTGGCTCGAGTATCTCAACCTGGTGGACGAGCCGCGAGTCGCGCAGGCTCAGGAGTCGCTGACCCGGGCGCTGGGAGTCGGCGATCTCAGCGGTCGTTCGTTCCTCGACATCGGCTGCGGAAGCGGCCTGTTCTCGCTCGCCGCCCACCGGCTCGGCGCGAGGGTCCGCTCCTTCGACTACGACCCCCAGTCGGTCGCCGCCACGGCGGAGCTGCGGCGGAGGTTCGCGCCGGACAGTGACTGGCAGGTGGAACAGGGCTCGATTCTCGACAACGCCTACATCAGCGGTCTCGGCCCCCACGACATCGTGTATTCGTGGGGGGTTCTGCACCACACCGGCGCGATGTGGCAGGCCATCGGCGCCACCTCGGCGCTGGTCGCGCCGGGTGGGCTGATGTTCATCGCCATCTACAACGATCAAGGCCTGGCGAGCCGGCTGTGGTGGCGGGTGAAACAGCGCTATGTGCGTTCGGACCCGATCGGACGGCGTGCGCTCGTGCTGGCCAGTGGCGTGTACCTCGACTCTCGGGGGGTTGTGGCCAGGGCCGTGAAACGGGTGTGCGGTCATCCGGTGCCGGCTGCCCGGGACCGGGGGATGTCCGCTCGCCATGACCTCGTCGACTGGGTCGGGGGTTTCCCGTTCGAGGTGGCCACGCCCGAGCAGATCTTCGCCTTTATCCGGGAGCGCGACTTCGAGTTGCGCTTCCTGAAGACCTGCCAGGGTGGTTTCGGCTGCAACGAATTCGTCTTCGTCCGTTCGGCCGCCGCGTCCGGTGCGCCGCGCGCATGAGCACTCCGTTATCCGCTGCCGAGTGTGGCGCTGGGGCCCGGATTCGCCCGCCGGACGGGCGGGCGAATCGCCGGTGGCATGTGGAATACAGCAGACGACTTTGCGACAGCGGTGGTAGGCCGCCCCTGAAGGGCGCTGTTCGCGCTTTCGCGGCGCGAGCGCCGGCCTGTGCGCCCACCGGGGCCCGGCCGGGCAGTCCGGTCGCCGAACTCGGCCGCGAGACGAGCGTGGTCTCGCGGCCACTCACGTCCATCACGTGTAGCGGGTGGACTCCAGCAGCCAGTCCAGGTGTGCGCGCGGCGCGGCCAGGTAGGCGCAGGCGACCTTGCTCACGTCCCTGGCCGCCTTGGGCGCCAGCGCGTCGAGCGGCAGCCGCCTGACGGCCCGCTGCATGTCGTGGCAGCGCTCGGCGATCCGGTCGAGCACCCAGGCGGTGGCCTGGCGCTCGTCCAGGCGGAGCTGGTGCGAGGCGACCACCACCAGGTTGTGCGTGTCGCCGCGCTCCTTCGGCCTGGACGCCACGTCGTTGCACCAGGCGTTGACGTCGTTGCACGCGTCGACCAGCGCCTGCCACGGCTCGCTCTGGTGCAGCCACGGCGGGACCTCCACCCGCAGGCACGGCTCCACCAGGTCGTACAGGTAGGGGCCGACCGTCGCCCTGCGCAGCGACGGGTACTCGGCCAGCGACGGCACCCGGCCCGCCGCCCGGTTCTCCGCCTCCGTGCGGCAGGCGTCGTGCTGGCGCTTCAGGTTCACCGCGAAGCGGGCCCGCCACTGGTCGCTCATCCGCGCGGACGTCACCCGCCACAGGTCGGCGAACGCCGCCTCCAGCGGATGGTCCGAGGCGCCCTCCAGCAGGCCCTGGAACACGCTCAGCGGGCACGACCCCTCATCGAGCTCGTCGTCCAGGTGGAACAGCCAGGTCAGCCACTGCGCGAACAGGGCTGCGGCGGCGGCGTCGAACTCGGCGAACGCCCGCCCGGCCATCCGGTGGAAGCCGACGCCCGGATCGGCGTTCAGCCCCGTGCGGCGCGCCCAGTCGATGACGGCCGCCTCGATCGCGTAGACGGACGGATGCATGCGGCACGTCGTCGCCATCGCGGGCACCCGCTCGGTGAGCGGCAGCAGCGCCTCCGCCGGGCTGCCGCCCCTGCGCGGCGCCGGCAGCAGCGGCTTCCAGCCGAGCACCGACCGCAGCGCCGACCTCACGGTGGCGATCACGTCGGTGCTCACAGCGGACCGAAGAGCCAGTTGCCGGCGGCGTTCGGGTCGTCGCAGGCGTAGAACTGCCAGGCGGCCAGGACCAGCTCGTCGCGGGTGAGCGCGCCCCTGCCGCTGCGGTCGAGCCGGTCGAACGCCTCGTCCACGTCGTCGTAGGCGGTGCCGAACGCGCTCAGCAGGGTACGGAACTCGCCCGGCCCGATCAGGCCGTCGCCGTCGTGGTCGCAGAGCTCGGCCACTGTCACGGTGGCGGGCTTGAACACCGGCTCGTACCGGTCGCCCTTGACGAACGCGGACGTCATCGCGATCCGGAAGTCCTCCCGCGAGAACCGGGCGTCGGCGTCGCGGTCGAGCGCGGCGGTCAGGGTGGCCCAGATGCCGTCGAAGCTGTCGACCAGGCCGCTGCCGGCCCTCGAGGTCGGGGACTCCCCGAATCCCACCAGGATGCGGGCGCCCAGCCCCAGCAGGTCTTCACGCTCGACCACGCCGTTGCCGCTGGCGTCGATGTGGTCGAAGGCTCGATCGAGCTTGTGATTGAGCAGGTCGATAGCCACCAATGCCTCCCCCGAGACTGACTGAGTGATCACATTAGGTCCGGCCGGACGCTTTGTCAGCGAGGCTCGCACCGGCACCCGTCGTAACCTGTGCGAAACACGGACACGGCATCCTGATAGGAGACCAGCACTGTCACCACTAGGGGATGCTTTGGACCGCCAGCAGGAGTTCGTGCTCCGCACGCTCGAGGAACGCGACATCCGGTTCATCCGGCTCTGGTTCACGGACGTGCTGGGTTTCCTCAAGTCGGTGGCGATCGCCCCCGCCGAACTCGAGGGCGCCTTCGCCGAGGGCATCGGCTTCGACGGCTCGGCCATCGAGGGCTTCGCCCGCGTCTACGAGGCCGACATGCTGGCCAAGCCCGACCCGTCGACGTTCCAGATCCTGCCGTGGCGCAGCGAGACCCCTGGGGCCGCGCGCATCTTCTGCGACATCCTGATGCCCGACGGGTCGCCGTCGCACGCCGACCCGCGCTGGGTGCTCAAGCGCACGCTCGCCAAGTGCGCCGACATGGGCTTCACCTTCTACACCCACCCCGAGATCGAGTTCTTCCTGCTGAAGAACCGCCCCGAGCCCGGGGAGCGGCCCGAGCCGATCGACTCCGGCGGCTACTTCGACCACACGCCGCACAGCTCCGGCCACGACTTCCGCCGCCAGGCGATCATGATGCTGGAGTCGATGGGCATCTCGGTCGAGTTCAGCCACCACGAGGGCGCGCCCGGCCAGCAGGAGATCGACCTGCGCTACGCCGACGCGCTCACCACCGCCGACAACATCATGACCTTCCGGCTCGTGATGAAGGAGGTGGCGCTGGAGCAGGGCATCTGGGCGTCCTTCATGCCCAAGCCCTTCACCGAGCACCCGGGCTCGGGCATGCACACGCACATGTCGCTGTTCGAGGGCGACAGGAACGCCTTCTACGAGGCCGGAGCCGACTACCAGCTGTCCAAGATCGGCCGCTCGTTCATCGCGGGGCTGCTCAGGCACGCCGCCGAGATCACGGCCATCACCAACCAGTGGGTGAACTCCTACAAGCGGCTGTGGGGCGGCGCCGAGGCCATCGCGGGCCAGGGCGGCGAGGCCCCCTCGTACATCTGCTGGGGCCACAACAACCGCTCGGCCCTGGTGCGGGTGCCGATGTACAAGCCGCACAAGGGCGGCTCGACGCGCATCGAGTTCCGCTCCCTCGACTCGGCCTGCAACCCGTACCTGGCCTTCGCGCTGATCCTCGCGGCGGGGCTGAAGGGCATCGAGGAGGGCTACGAGCTCCCGCCGGCGGCCGAGGACAACGTCTGGACGTTGACCAGCGCGGAACGCCGAGCCCTCGGCATCCGCCCGCTGCCGCAGTCGCTGGACGAGGCGATCGGCGTCATGGAGCAGAGCGAGCTCGCGGCCGAGACGCTGGGGGAGCAGGTCTTCGACTTCTTCCTGCGCAACAAGCGTTCGGAGTGGCGCGAGTACCGCCGCCAGGTGACGGAGTTCGAGCTGGGCCGCTACCTCCCGGTTCTCTGACGTTCCGACCTGTCCGGCCCCTCACCGGGTCGTGGTGATCCGCCTCACCTTGCCCTCGCTGGGTGACGTGATCAATGTCACTTCTGCGCGTTAGTAACGTGCACGCAAAGTGCGGCCCATATCGTACGGAGATGCCGGGCGCGCCGCCCGGCTGCGGCGCCTTGCGGGGCCGGGTCCGCCGGGCCGAGAACGGCACGGGCGGGCCGGGCGCGAGCGACGCTGCCACACCGGACGGCGGCGGGAAGTTTCGGCCCTATTGGTGGCGTTATGTCTGCGGGCGTGGCACCGAACCGGCACCCCCTGGGCGCTGCCGTTCCCGCATGTCCGGTAAAATCGGGCTGTTTTTTATCTAGATTTTCGGACTTCTCGCCTCATGTGGCGATATGGGAGGGTGTGGCATGACGACGGCTGCCCTGCAGACCGTGTTGACCGTTCCCGAGCGCTTCCGTGGCCCTGCCGGGGTCGCCAACGGCGGCTGGATAGCCGGCACCATGGCCGACGCGCTCAACGGCAACCGATCACCGGTCGAGGTCACGCTGCACGCGCCCACCCCCCTGGAAACCGAGTTGTGCCTGGAGCACGTCGGCAACACGGTCACCCTGTCCGACGGCGAGAGGCTGCTCGTCGAGGCGTTCCCGGTGGCCGAGGACCTGACGGCCCCCGACTTCGTCCCGTTCACCGACGCCGCCCGCGCAGAGAGCGGGTTCCCTGGCTGGCAGGGCCACGCCTTCCCCGAGTGCTTCGCCTGCGGGCTGCGCGAGCCCGGCGACGGCCTGCGCGTCTTCCCGGGCCCGGTCGAGGGCACCGACCTGGTGGCCGCCGGGTGGCGGGTGCCGTTCACGGTGGCCGACGAGGACGGTGTCCCCGCCTCGATCGTGGGCGCGGCGCTCGACTGCATCACCGGCTGGGCGCACTTCAAGCCCGGCGAGTCGGCCCTGCTCGGACGGCTGGCCGTGCAGATCCACGGGCGCGTCTACCCGGGCGGCGCCTACTCCGTGGTGGCCCGCGCCACCGGCCGTGAGGGCCGCAAGCTGTTCGGCGAGAGCGCCATCTACGACCTCAACGGCACCCTGGTGGCCGCGGCCCGTGCCACCTGGATCGCTGCACGCTGACCCGCTCACGCACGGACGGCCCCTCGCGCTCCCACCGGGAGAACGAGGGGCCGTCCGCCTTCCCGGACCAGCCGATGTCGCCGGGACGAGTCGCGCTGATCAGCGCGCCGAGGTGAGCCTCTCGGCCACGAGGGACGCGCAGCGTTCGGCGAAGAGGATCGTGTAGTGGTTGCAGTCGGGGACCAGTTCGTCGGCCAGGTGCGGAAGCCGGGCCGTCCACTCGGCGGCCAGGGCGTCGGGCAGCATGCCGACGTTCTGGTCGAGCAGCCCGCGCGGGGCCCTGAGCAGGGAGAGCGGGGACTTGATCGAGGCCAGCGCGGCCCCGATCCTGCCGGACTCGACGAGCAGCCAGCGGCCGTCCTCGCGCACCGCCTCCCCGGCCGCGCGTGAGCGCAGCGCGCCGTCCGGCCCGGTCAGGTCGTACCGGACGTACGCCTCGACGTCGTCGCTCCAGGCGTTCGCGAAGGCCGGGTGCGCCTTGAAGAAGGCGACGTACTCCTCGGGAGTGGCGAACGTCTGGGCGAGCCGGGCCAGGGCGGGGCCCAGCGTGGCCGCCAGCACCTCGTCGGGGTCCGCGCTGGCGGGCAGCGGCATGGGCAGGCCGCCGTCGACCAGCACGACCCGGGCGAAGTCCCGCTCGGCCGCGGCCAGCGCCGCGACGTACGCGCCCATGGAGTGCCCGGTCAACACCGCCTCGGACCCGGCGCCCACGTGGTCGGCGACGCGCAGGACGTCCTCGGCGTGCCTGGGCAGCCCGTACGGGCCGGGCAGCGCGGCACTGTGCCCCCGGCCGGCCAGGTCCATCGCGACCAGCGACCACCCGTCGGGCAGCCGCCGCGCCACAGCGGCCCAGGCCATCAGGGAGGCGGAGATCCCGTGGACCGCGATGATCACCCGTGGCCCGGCGCCGAAGGTGGCGATCCGCAGGCCGTCGACATCCTCAACTCTCATAGCCGGAGCTTACGGACACACCTTCAGATAGGGCACCCCCGTGACGTAGCCGCGCCACTCGGCGGGGCTCAGCGGGCGTCCGCTCTTCCAGTCCCAGACGCCCAGCGCGAAGTCCGATGCGCCGTCGTCGACGGCCCGCATCCCGGCGGCCGGCTTCGAGCCGTCCGGGCTGAACGTCAGGAAACTCGTCTCGAAGGACTCCAGTTCGCCGCCGGGCACCAGCTCCGCCGCCGCGCGCCGCGAGCCGGTGTCCACGACCGTGATGCCTGCGAGGCCGCCGGCGGCCGCCAGCCGCCCGTCCGGGCTCAGGTGCTGGGGTCCCCGTCGAGCAGCGCTTCCATGGGCGGTTTGATGCGCATTTTCGGGCGAAAGTTCCGGATAATTACGCTCATGCGAATTACCGTGATCGAGCACGAGGCCGGGGCCGGGCCGGGGTACCTCGAGCGCTGGCTGGCGCCGTCCTGCGAGGTCGTCCGGCCGTATCTGGGTGAGCCGGTGCCCTCGCGCGCGGCCGACGGGCTGATCGTCCTCGGTGGCGAGGCGGCCGCGTGGGAGGACGAGCGCTGCCCCTGGCTGCCCGCCACCCGCGACCTGCTGCGCAGGTCCGTCGAGGAGGGCACGCCCACGCTCGCCATCTGCCTGGGGGCGCAGCTGCTGACGATGGCCCTCGGCGGCGCCGTCGGGCGGGGCGCCGACGGGCTGGAGGTCGGCGCCTGCGAGGTGGTCGCGCTGCCCGCAGCCGCCTCCGACCGGCTCTTCTCGGACGTCGGGACGGCGGTGGCCGTCCAGTTCCACCAGGACGTGATGACGCGGCTGCCGGAGGGCGCGGTGCCGCTGATGACCGGCTCCCCGTACCCGAACCAGGGCTACCGCCTGGGGGAGACCGCGTGGGCGGTGCAGTTCCATCCCGAGGCGACGCCGGAGATCTTCACGTCCTGGGCCGATGACTCGGGCCTGGAGACGGCCGAGGAGCTCATCGCGGCGGTCAAGAGCGCTGAGACCACGCTCGTCGCCACCTGGAGCCCGGTGGTGGAGGCGTTCGGCGAGGTCGTCAAAGCGGCCGCGCGGTAGGAGGGCCTGACGGCCCGTCAGGCGGGGTGCTTGGGGCGGTGGCGTCTGGGGGTGGCCAGGATGCGGGCGAGGGCGTGGACGGCGCCCGTCACGAGGGGGAAGGCTGCCAGGGACGCCAGGGTCGTCGGGCCCGTCCTGGTGGGGACGCCTGCCGCCTTGAGCCGCCGCCAGGCCCACACCGAGAACGGGATCACCACCACCGGGGCCGTCAGGACGCCGGGCGTGTAGCCCCGCCACACGGCGGCCTGTGCCAGGTGGACGGCGCCGTGCACCCCGAACGCCGCCAGCACCGACTGGAAGAGCGGGCTGCGCCCGCCACTGCGCGCCCCCAGCGCCGACGCCCCCGCCATCACCCCGGCCATCAGCCCCAGCGCCACGTTCACCTGCTTCTGCGACAGTTCGAACCGCTCCCACGGCACCGTCGGATACCGCTGCTCCAGCCGCGGCCGGGCGGTGCGCGTCCACCGTGCCATGGTCGCCAGTTCCTCCGCGTCGTGCACGGCCCAGGCCGCGAGCAACCCCCACGTCACCGTCGCCGGAACCTTCTCCATCGTCAGCCTCCCACAGAAAAAGCAACGCAACGTTGCGTTTTAATCTTCGGTATATCCCCGGAGGGCTGTCAAGATGGAGGGGTGCCAAGGATCGAGTCCACCGCCGCACGGCTGGCCAAGCTCGGCTTCGCCGACGGCGCGCGTGCGGCGCACCTGGTGCGCCAGTCAGGGGTGGAGCTTGACGACCTCCTCGAAGGACTGGTGGACGTGGCCGATCCCGACCTGGCGCTGGCCTCGCTGACCCGGCTGGCCGAGCGCGACCCCGGAGTCCCCGCCCTGCTGCGCGCCGACGAGCGGCTGAACGCCAGGCTGCTCGCCGTGCTCGGCGTGAGCGACACCCTGGGCGAGCACCTGGTGCGCCATCCCGGCCAGGTCGGCCTGCTGGCCGTCCCCGAGCTCGGGGAGGCGCGCGCCGAGCTGCTGCGCGCGGTCGGCGCGGACCCCGCCGCGGCGGAGCCCCGGGCGCAGGCGCCCGACGCCCTCGTGGCCCTGCGCATCGCCTACCGCGGACGGCTGCTGCACCTGGCGGCGCGCGACCTCAACGGCGAGGCGACGCTCGGGGAGGTCACCTCGGAGCTGTCCGACCTCGCGGGCGCCGCGCTGGAGGCGGCGCTCGCCATCGCACGGGCCGAGACCGGCTCCGACGACGTCCGGCTCGCGGTGATCGGCATGGGCAAGTGCGGCGCGCGCGAGCTGAACTACATCAGCGACGTGGACGTGATCTTCGTCGCCGAGCCGCGCGACGGCGCCGACGAGACCAAGGCGCTGCGCGCCGCCACCCGGCTCGCCCAGGCCATGATGCGCGCCTGCTCGACCGCCACCTCCGAGGGCTCGCTGTGGGAGGTCGACGCCGGGCTGCGTCCGGAGGGGCGGTCGGGCCCGCTGGTCCGGACCCTGGCCAGCCACCTGGCCTACTACCGGCGCTGGGCCAAGACCTGGGAGTTCCAGGCGCTGCTGAAGGCCCGTCCGGTGGCGGGCGACATGGAGCTGGGCGCGGCCTACGTCGAGGCGGTCAACGAGCTGGTCTGGTCGGCCGCCACCAGGGAGAACTTCGTCGAGGACGTCCAGGCCATGCGCCGCCGCGTGGAGGCGCACGTGCGCGCCGAGGGAGAGCGGCAGATCAAGCTGGGCCCCGGCGGGCTGCGCGACATCGAGTTCGCGGTGCAGCTGCTCCAGCTCGTGCACGGCCGGCTGGACCCGCTGCTGCGCCGCCGGGCCACGCTGCCCGCGCTGGCGGCGCTCTCGCGCGGTGGCTACGTGGGCCGCGACGACTCTCGCGGTATGGCCGAGGCGTACGCGTTCCTGCGGAAGGTCGAGCACCTGCTCCAGCTGCACCGGCTGCGCCGTACCCACGTCCTGCCGTCCGGCGCCGACGACCTGCGCAGGCTCGGACGGGCGCTCGGCATGCACACCGACCCCGTGGGGGAGTTCACCGCCCGCTGGCGGCGGCACGCCATGGAGGCGCGGCGGCTGCACGAGAAGCTGTTCTACCGGCCGCTGCTGCAGGCGGTGGCCAGGCTTCCCGACACCGAGGCGCGGCTGTCCACCACGGCGGCGGTGGCCAGGCTGCAGGCGCTCGGTTACGTCGATCCCAACGGCGCGCTGCGCCACCTCGCGGCGCTGACGACCGGCGTGTCCAGGCGGGCCGCGATCCAGCGGACCCTGCTGCCCGTCATGCTCGGCTGGTTCGCCGACACGCCCGACCCCGACGCCGGGCTGCTCGGCTTCCGCCAGGTCAGCGACAAGCTCGGGGCCACGCCCTGGTACCTGCGGCTGCTGCGCGACGAGACGGCGGTGGCGGCGCGGATGGCCCGCGTCCTCGGCTCCAGCCGTTACGCCACCGGGCTGCTCATGCACGCCCCCGAGGCGGTCGCCCTGCTGGGCTCCGACGAGGACCTCGCGGCGCGCTCGGCCGAGTCGCTGCGCGGGGAGGCGTCGGCGGCGGTGTCGCGGCACGGCGGCGACGCGGAGACGGCGGTCGCGTCCGTGCGCGCGCTGCGCAGGCGTGAGCTGTTCCGCATCGCCGTCGCCGACATTTCCGGACTTGTCGATATAGAGCGGGTCGGGGTGGCGCTGTCGTCGCTGAACGACATCACGATCCAGGCGGCGCTGGACGCCGCGGCGAGCAAGGTCCGTGCCGAGCTGGGCGCCGACCTGCCGACCCGGTTCGCGGTGATCGCCATGGGGCGGCTGGGCGGCCTGGAGTCGTCCTACGCCAGCGACGCGGACGTCATGTTCGTCCACTCGCCCGAGCCCGGCGCCGCGGAGGACGACGCCACCCGGGCCGCGTTCGCGATCGCCAACGAGCTGAGGCGGCTGCTCTCCCTGCCCGCGCCCGATCCGCCGCTGCTCATCGACCCGGACCTGCGTCCCGAGGGCCGCCAAGGGCCGCTCGTGCGCACCCTGGCCTCCTACCGCGCCTACTACGCGCGCTGGTCGTCGCCGTGGGAGTCGCAGGCGCTCCTGCGGGCCCGTTTCTCGGCCGGAGACCCCGAGCTGGGCAGCGCCTTCGTGTCGATGATCGACGAGCTCCGGTACCCTGCGGCCGGGCTGCCCGACGACTCCGTCCGCGAGATCAGGCGGCTGAAGGCCCGCATGGAGGCCGAGCGCCTGCCCAGAGGCGCCGACCCCGCCCTGCACACCAAGCTCGGCCCCGGCGGCCTGTCCGACGTGGAGTGGGTGGCGCAGCTCCTGCAGCTGCGCTTCGCGGGCTCCGTCACGTCGCTGCGCACCACCCGCACCCTGGACGCGCTGCGCGCGGCGGAGCGCGAGGGCCTGCTCGCGGCGCCCGACGAGGTGGTGCTGGGGGAGGCGTGGCGCTTCGTCTCCCGCATCAGAGACGCGATCATGCTGGTGAAGGGCCGCCCCGGCGACAGCGTCCCGGGGGTCGCCAGGGAACGCCGGCTGATCGCCCAGACGCTCGGCTACCCGCTCGACGGCTCCGAAGACTTCCTCGACGACTACCGCCGCGTCACCCGGCGCGCCCGCCAGGTGGTGGACCGGGTCTTCTACGGCTCCTGACCCGCCGGGCGTTGCGGCGGGCGGGCCGGCGGGTGTATCAAGGCGCGGGGTGATCAATGGTGTTATCCGTCTACGTCGACCTCGCGCTCGGCCTGGTGATCTCGTTCCTGCTGCTCTCGCTGCTGGTCAGCGGGGTGAACGAGGCGGTCGTCTGGCTGCTGTCGATCCGTAGCAAGTTCCTGTGGGCGTACCTGCGCGACACCATGGACGGTGCCGACGCCAAGGGCAGGTCGTGGCTGCCGGCCACCGTGCGGGAGGTGTTCACGGCGCTGCCGTTCGCCCGCGACCCGCGTCCCGCGCACAGCGACCAGCCCGCCCCGGTCGAGGCGGAGGTGCCCGCGCACGAGAACAAGGCCGAGGACGCCATGACGAACCTGCTCTACCAGCGGGTCCGCGAGATCGACCACCCCAAGACCGGCCGCACCAGCATCGCGAACCTGCCCCCCGGCCGGTTCGCCGGCGCCGTGATGGAGATGGCGGCCGGTGAGGACGGCGGGGTCGAGGCCCTGCTGGAGAAGCTCAAGGCGATGAAGAGCCCCCTCTACGGCCACCTCAAGGGTGCCTGGGAGGCCGCGCAACGCGACCTGGACCGCTTCAGGCAGGGCGTCGAGAGCTGGTTCGACGGCGAGATGCAGCGCCTGTCGATGCTCTACAAGAGGTACGTGAAGTGGGTCGTCGCCGTGCTCGGCCTGTTCGTCACGCTGCTGTTCACGATGGACGGCCTGGAGTATGGCAAGACGCTGCTGCTGGACAACGCGTTCAGGGCGTCCGTCACCGCCGTGGCCGGATCGGGGCCCGACGCGTACAACGAGCTCAAGGAGCGCTGCGAGCAGAGCGACCCGGTCGCCTGCATGACCGACACGCTCAGCCAGCCCGCCCTGGTCAGGATGTTCGACCACGCGCTGGTCAGCGTGACGATCCCGGCCGACGGCGACCCGAGCGTCCACTGGAACGGCGGCCTCTGGTGGAGCCGCGTCACCACGCTCAGCCACTGGCCCGGCTACCTGTTGACGTACGTGGCGCTGCTGTTCGGCGCGCCGTTCTGGTGGGACCTGTTCCGGCGCATCACCGGGATCAAGTCCCGGCGCTGAGGAGCTTCAGGCGCTCATCGCGTAGAGCACGTCGCGCAGCGACTGCTCGCGTCCGCGCAGCCAAACCAGCCGCAGCGCCAGGCTGGGTGCGTCGGAGTCCAGTCGCACCAGCGCACCCGACTCCACGTCGGAGCCCAGCGCGAAGTCCGGCAGCAGCGAGCGGCCCAGGCCCTGCCTGGCCCACTCGCGGGCGGTGGACAGGCTGGTCAGCTCCCTGCGCGGGACGTCCGCGCCGAACGTCTGCTCCACCGCCATCCTGATCGAGCACTCGGGCGTGGTCACCAGCAGGGGGCTGTCGGCACAGCCGGGGGCCGCGACCAGGGACAGGGCGACCTCGTCCACGTCCAGGAAGGCCAGGTCGGGAGGCGGCGTGAAGCCGAGCGCGCCGACGCGGGCGCCGGCGTCGAGCAGCAGGGCCGCGTCCAGCGTGCCGTCCGCCACCTCGGCCAGCAGCTCCCGCCTCTGCAGCGTGCGGACGTCGACGTCGAGGTCGGGACGGCGCTCCGACAGGCGGCGCAGCACGCCGGGCAGCCGGGTCGCTGCCAGGGTCTCCAGCGCGCCCAGCGTGACGCGCCGCTGCTCACCGGTGACGGCCCGCCGCACCTCGTCCGCGTGGTCGAGCAGGCCCTGCGCCCGGCTGAGCAGCGCCGTGCCCTGGGCGGTGAGCCGCATGCCCTGCGGGGTGCGCTCGAACAGCGTCACCCCAAGCCCGTGCTCCAGCCTGCGCACCTGCTCCGACACGGACGCGGGCGCCAGCCCGAGCACGTTCGCGGCCGCGGTGACCGTGCCAGCCCCGGCAACCGCCACAAACCCCCGCAACTGACGCAGCTCCATCCGAAGAGCATACGGCTCTCCCGAACGCCCCCTCCGGTCCGGCCTGTTGAGCGTCAGGAGGCCCGGACAGCAACCTGGCGGGCATGAACTCTCCCCGGCGGCTCCTCGGGCTCAGCCTCGCCTACTTCCTCGTGCTGCTTGACACCACCGTCCTCACCATCGCCCTGCCGGACCTGCGGGCGAGCCTCGGCGGCACGCTGGCCGGCCAGCAGTGGGCGGTGAACGCCTACACGGTCGCCTTCGCCGCGTCGCTGCTCACCGGCGGCGCGGTCGCCGACCGGTACGGCGCGGCCAGGGTGTTCAAGGCCGGGGTCGCGGCCTTCGGCCTGATCTCGCTGCTCAGCGCCGCGTCACCGCTGCTGGACGTGCTCGTGGTGCTGCGCGCGCTGCTGGGCGTGGCGGGCGCGCTCTGCCTGGGCGGCTCGCTCGGCCTGATCGCCCACCTCTACCCCGGTGCCGCCGAGCGGGCCCGCGCGACCGGCGTGTGGGCGGCGGTCACG
>NZ_JBEXUP010000095.1:0-34566 GCF_040614375.1 Nonomuraea sp. NPDC005983 | reverse complement strand
GCCGCGGCCGTTCGTCGCGCGGCCCGGGGTTACAGCCAGCCGTTGCGTGCGGCCAGGATGCCCGCCTCGAAGCGGCTGCGCGCGTTCAGCCGCTTCATCAGCTCCGACACCAGCCGCCTGATGGTGCGCAGCGACAACCCCAGCTTGCGGCTGATCGACTCGTCGGTGTGACCGTCGGCGAGCAGCAGCAGGATCTCCCTGTCTCTGCTGGACAGCCCCCTGCTGTCGGCCGCCGGCCGCTCGTCCCACGGGGTGGCGACGCTCCAGAACTGCTGGAACAGCACCCGCATCGCCGCGACGGCGCCCTGGCTGCGCAGCTCCAGCGCGCCACGGCGGCCGTTGCCGGGGTCGAGCGGGACCAGCGCCACCTCCGCGTCCACGATGATCATCAGCATGGGCAGCGAGGGCACGGTCCGCGTCTCCGCGCCCATGGACGTGAGCCACCGCACGTACTGCAGGGTTCCCGGGTCGTTGCGGAAACTCTCCTGGTAGATGGTGCGCAGGATGACACCGCGCTCCAGCGCCTGGTGGTTCAGCGGCTTGCCCGCCTCGATGGTGTCGGGCAGCTGCGCCCCTCCCGGCAGGAACGACAGGCACTCGTGCCGGGCGCACTCCGCCAGCTCCTCCAGCCGGTTGCGCACCGCGTCAAGCCCGACGAGCTGGTGGACGAGCTCGGGCGCGTACGCGCCCTTGCCGCTGTAGCGCGAGGCCAGGGTGGCGACCGCGGTGCGGGTCGCCTCGATCTGCCGCTGCCTCGCGGCCAGCTCCAGCTCGCTGCGCGCCAGCAGCGCCGACAGGCCCACCTCCGGGCTGACGGGACGCAGCTGCCCCTGCTCCAGCCGGTCGGGACGGAGCAGGTGCTTGTCGGCGAGATCGTCCAGTGCGGCGCGGATGTCGGCCTCGGACAGGCCCAGATGCGCGGCGAGCTGCTCCGGCCCCCACTCCGGGTGGTCCAGCATGAGCAAGTAGACGGTCTGTGTCTGCGACCTCAACCCCAGCGCTTCCAGCATGTACGAGCTCCCTCACCCCGTGTGGCGCAGCCGTGCAAAGTCCCCGCAACAATAATCGGGCCAAAGCGACCGGGCAACGACAATGCTTTGTCAGCAACAGAACGCTATTCCGTCAACTTCTAGTGCGGCCACCACGCGTCGCCGTGAGCCAGCCATGCGCATTTAGGACGGAAGTCTTTCCCGATCGAAAAGCTCCCGGAGATCGCTTTCCCTGATGGCCGGAAGGTGCCAGGACGGATGGTGACATGAGCATATCCCACCTGGTCAGCGGCGCCTTATCATTCTTCGACACATCACCATAGTGCCCGGCCGGTTGGTGCAACGCCAAAACAATGGCCACCCCTCCGAACAGGCTCCAATAATCAGCTCACCAAGGCGTCCGGTCCGGCGCCAAAGGAACCGCCAATTAGTCAGGAGCAGCACGATGAACACCTTCAGCCGCATCACCTCCAAGAGCATCACCACCCTCCTCGCGGCCGGCGTCTGCGCCGGGGTCATCGCCGCCGCCCGGCTGCTCTGCCACCGCGTCCTCGCCACCTCGTCGTACCTCGACGGCTGGCACGTCCACTCGGTGGGCCTACTCGACTACGAGACCTGGCCCTGCCCGCCGGACGTCCCGCGCCTCCCCTGACACCCGCGCCCCCTCTTCCTCCCTGACAGCAAGGAAAGCCAGCATGCGAATCGAAGTTCTCGGCCCCATGGAAGCATGGGACTCGGGTGTCTCCGTACTGCCGTCCGCCGGCAAGCCGCGGCAGATCCTCGCCCTGCTCGCGCTCAACCACGGCCGGCTCGTGACCTCGGCGACCCTGGCCGAGGAGCTGTGGCACGACAAGGTCCCGCGCAGCGTCAACACCACCCTCCAGACCTACATCCTGCAGCTGCGCAGGAAGCTCGACACCGCGCGCGGTCGCACCGGCAAGCGCACCGGCAAGGACCTGCTCGTCACCCGGCACAGCGGCTACCAGCTCCAGCTCTGCGACGACGAACTCGACACGAGCGAGCACGAGCGGCTGATCAGGGCCGGTGCCCAGGCCGTCGAGGCGCACGACGACGCCCGCGCCTCCACGCTGCTCGCCCAGGCGCTCAGCCTGTGGCGCGGCACACCCCTGGTCGACGTGCCCATCGGTCCCCAGCTCGAACTGGAGGTGATGCGGCTCGAACAGCTCCACCTGTCGGCCGTCGAGATGTGGATCGAAACCGAACTGCGCCTCGGACGCCACCACGGCCTCCTCAGCGAGCTGGCCGTCCTGTGCGCCCAGCATCCGCTGAACGAGACCCTCCAGACGGGCTACATGCTCGCCCTCTATCGCGCCGGACGGCAGTGGCAGGCGCTCGACGTCTACCAGCGGCTGCACACCGTCCTGCGGCGGGAGCTGCGGGTGGAGCCATCCGGCAGGACCCAGCAGCTGATGCGGGCCATCGCCGCCTCCGACCCGGTCCTCGACCACGCGCCCCACCAGATGATCGGCGTCGCCGGCTCCAGCGGCATGTCGAAGAGCTGGAGGTGACAGGTCGGGCCCGCCGCCGTCCCGCCTCGTGCGGGACACGGACGGATCTCGACCGTGGTCCGATGCGCCGCGCACAGGATCTCCTTGCCAGCGCATCCGCGGCGTCTCGACGTCCATCGGCGCCCAGTCGGCCGACATCGACCTGGACGACCTGCTGACCCCCGACCTCGCCGAGCAGGTCGTCACCCGCGGCCATCATCCGCGACCTCGACCTGCTGCGTCCGATCTACTCGCAGACGGCGGCGTACGGCCGCTTCGGGCGCGAGGGCTTCTCCTGGGAGTCCACCGACCGAGCCGAAGCGCGGCGATCCCGCTGCGCCGGGGGCCGTCAGCTCGCGTCGTGGTCCTCGGTGGGCAGGCCGGGCGTCGGACGCTGGGCAGAGAGGAACAGGCTCACCTGGGCCTCGGCGACCCTGGCGCCCTCGGGCGCGTCCTCCGGGCTCCGGTGGCGGGCGACGTACGGCTGAAGCAGCTTGTCGATCTCCTCGCCGAGCCGCTTCATCTCGGCCGCGTCGAGCCTGAGCAGGATGCGGCTGAGGAGGGTGGCGTCCTTCCACTCGTCGGGCTCCCGGTCGCCGACGGCGAGGGCGCGCTCCACCGCCTCGTTGGCGTCCCGGCGGAACGCCCGGATCAGCAGGTCCTTGGCCTCGCGTACGTCCTGCTGATCACCCGGGCGGGACGCGATCGACAGCGACTTGGCCACCGACCTCCACACCCGTTCCCGGCCGTCCCCGCGAGGCGGCGCGTCCTCGACGAACCCGTACTTGGCCAGCATCCGCAGGTGGTAGCTGGCCGCGCTGGGCGTGATGCCGGCGATCTCGGCGACCTCGGTGGCGGTGGCGCTGCCCACGACGCCGAGCTGGTTCAGGATCGTCAAACGCGCCGGATGGGCCAGAGCTCGCATCGCCTTGGGATCACTGAGCGACTCGATGTCCCGCGTCATGCGGTCAAAGGTACCCGGATCAGCCGTGAAGCATTGCCTTCACAACTCTGAAGGGATACCTTCACAGTCGTGAAGCAAACCCTTCACGATTTGGAGTGCCTTTCATGACCGACCCGACGCCCGTCCGGACGACCTCCCATGACGGGACGGAGCCGCCACCCCTCCAGGCCCGTGACGAGACGGAGCCGCCGCCCCTCCGCAAGCAACGCGGCTACCGGTTGCTGTGGACCGCCCGGACGATCTCGGTCACCGGCTCTGAGGTCTCGAAGCTGGCCGTCCCCCTGACGGCGGTCACCCTCCTGAGCGCCTCCCCGGCGCAGATGGGCCTGCTCACGGCGGCGACCTCGGTGCCCGCCCTGCTGTTCGGCCTGCAGTCGGGCGCGCTCGCCGACCGGCTGACCCGCCACCGCCCCCTGATGATCGCCTGCGAACTGGTCTCCTGCGCCGCCGCCGCGACGGTCCCTCTGGCGTGGCTCGCCGGGCTGCTCAGCGTCTCCTGGCTGATCGTCGTCGCGCTGGTGATCGGCTCGGCCGGAGTCCTGTTCCGGGCGGCGAACTTCCCGCACATCGCCGCGATCATCCCCGAGGAGCAGCGCACGCAGGCCATCGCCAGCTTCAACGCCTCCTACTCGGTGGCCTCGGTCAGCGGCCCCAGCCTGGCGGGACTCCTGGTGCAACTCCTGACGGCCCCCTTCGCCGTACTGGCGGAAGCCGTGTCCTTCCTGGGCTCGGCCCTGCTGCTGCGCGCCATCCGCACCCCGGAGCGGCACCAGCCGGCCCCGTCCCGGGGCATGTGGCGGGACGTCGTGGAGGGCCTGCGCGTCAGCGTCACCACCCCCGTCCTCCGCGCGCTGCTCGGAGCGGGCGTCACCATCAACTTCTTCGCCATGGCCTACACGGCCGTCTACATGCTCTACATGGTGAACACCCTCGGCATCCCCAAGGGCCTGATCGGCCTGCTCATCACGCTCGGCGGCGTCGGCGGCCTGCTCGGCGCCTGGATCACCGCCCGCCTGTCACGCCGTTACGGCGAGAGCCGCATCCTGCTCTGGTCGGTCCTGTGCTTCCCGCTGGAGATCCTGGCGGTCGGCCTGCTGGACGGCCCTCTCTGGTGGAAGCTCAGCCTCCTCGCCGTCACCGGCACGATCACGGGCGGCATCGTGGTCGCGTTCGCCACCTGCATGAGCGCGATCATCCTGCGCAGCACCACCCCCGAACTCCGCGGCCGGGTCAACGCCACGACGACCTTCGCGGTGCAGGGCGTCCTGGCACTGGGCGGCCTGACGGGCGGCGTGATGGCGCAGTTCCTCGGGCTGCGTCCGGTCATCCTGATCTGCGCGGCAGGCATCGCGCTGAGCAGCATCTGGATCTGGACCTCCCCCCTGCGTTCCCACAACGGGCCGACCACCACATGACGGGCTTTCTCGGCGGACTCCTCCTGCGATGATCGTTCTTCGTGAAGCATCCTGAAGGAGGGCATGCCATGGCAGAGACGGCCGACGAGTTACCGCTGCTACGGAGACGGCGCGTCGCCGCGTACGGGATGTGCGTGCGGGACGGTCAGGTGCTGCTGGCGCGGGTGACTTCACCCGACGGCGGCGAGCGTCTGTGGACCATGCCCGGCGGCGGGCTGGAACACGGCGAGGACCCCCTTGACGCGATGACCCGGGAAGTGGAGGAGGAGACCGGCTACCAGGTCGAGGCCGAACGCCTGCTAGGCATCGACTCCAGGCGACGTTCCCTCCGCGAACCGGGAGCCAGGATCGACTTCCACGCGCTGCGGGTGGTCTATGCCGTCCGAATAGTGGGCGGCGACCTCCGGCACGAGGTCGGCGGGACGACGGATCAGGCCGCCTGGTTCGACCTGGACGAGGTGTCCAGCCTGAGCCGGGTCGACCTGGTCGACGCCGCCCTCGAACTACACCGCACCACACCCCCGACAGGGCGCATCGCCAGGGAATAGGCCTCCGTCGCCGCTCAGCCTCCGATCCCTGCCCGAAGCCTTGGACACCACCACGCCGGCCGGCCACCACAGCCACAGCCGCACCCGTGGTCGGCGTCGGCGTCGGCGTCTACAAGCGCTCCCGGTCAGGAGCGAGCCGCTTGAGGGTGGGCTGTCGCCGCCTCGGCCGCGACCAGTGACTCCCCGTTCTCGTCTGGCACCCGGATGAATCCGATTGTCTGGGTTGAACCTGAGCTGAGAGCATTCTCGGAACAATCAGGAGGCGGGCGTGCCACAGCGGAGCAGGGGCGGCGGTGGTCACAGCCGCGAACGATCTCACAGCTCGCTGGGCGGCCACTTGCGGTGAAGGCTCTGTCGCCATGGCCGGGCCGAGCGCCTAGGCCGTCCGCACCACGTGGCTCAACCCTTTCAACGAGGACGTGACCGACATCGCGACCGGCCCGTGGGCCGGTCAGGAGATCCGCGCGCTGTGGCGGCTGACCCACGTTCTCGATCGCGTGCAGGTCGCCGACACCCCCGGCGGGCCGCTGACGGTGTTCCAGGTGATGGGGCGCGCGGGCATCGACGTCCTGCTGCTGCTGGGCGAAGAGGGCCGAACCGCCGCCGACGTCCTCACCGCGGGAATCGACGTGCTGGCCCGCCGATTCCACCGCACCCCGGTACACGCCGTGCCGGGCACCCGTCCGGGCCCTGGGATCACAGTCGGCTACACCTACACCTACACGCGCGAAGAGCCCCAGCTCCGGGTGATGGTGCCGCCCTTCACCGTCCGCTCCGACCATGACCTGCTCGCCCACCCACAGGTATTCGGCCTCGACGCCGTCACCGACGCCTTCCGCGGCCACTTCCCCGCGATCAGCGACCAGCCCCTGGCCATCTCGGCCGCTGCGCAAAGCTGCACCGCCAGCTTCCAGGCGGACGGCTTCGAAGCGGCCGCTGTCACCGCCTTCGGCGCCGTGGCGGCGGGTGTCGCTCCCCGCCCTCCCCACCGCACCAAACGGATCAGTGTCGCGTTCGACCGCCCCTTCGGCTTCCTCACCATCGACCGCAGAACCCGCCTCATCCTCACCACGGGCTGGATCGCCGAACCACCGGCCTGGCCCTAAGACCACTCCCGCCTCGTCACCGCCTCCCTCGCGGCGCCCGCCGTCAGGAACGGCGGTACAACCGCCCGATTGTGGATAGCCCGCCGTCGTCCACAGAATGACGTTCGCACGACACACCGCCCTCGCTGCGCTCACAAACTGTCCGCATGAATCACCACTGCCAACCCCACCCAGCGGTGCACGTCACTCCCCCACCCCTGGCGCGAAGGCCCGCACAGGCGCGCGGCACCCGCACACCCCATCACGCCGTCCTGTCATCTCCCGACCCACCCAACTCACGCCATCCACCACGAGACTCCGTCCCAACCCCGCCGACACGTCCCCCTCTCCCCCTGTCGTCGACGAAGCGCCATACCGCTGTGCCGGCCACCCTGCTGACCACCACCTACGGAACCTTGGTCTCCCTCGCCCTCGCCGTCGTCCTGCTGGTCATCGCCGCCGCTCCGGCCGCAGCGCGCCCGGCCTGGCGCTGGCCGCTCGACGGGCGTCCGCAGATCCTCCGCCCCTTCACGCCGCCACCCGAGCCGTGGCTCTCCGGGCACCGCGGCCTGGATCTCGCGGCCGCACCCGCCACACCGGTCCTCTCGGCGGGGCCCGGCGTGGTCCGCTACGCGGGTCCCGTGGGAGGCCGAGGCGTGGTGACGGTCGATCACGCGGGCGGCCTGCGCACCACGTACCTGCCTGTCAAGCCCTCGGTACGGCGCGGCCAACCGATCACGCTAGGAGGCGTGCTGGGGGTGGTCGAGAACATGCCCGGCCACTGTCGGGAGTCCTGCCTGCACTGGGGCCTCCTCCGCGGCCCGCGCTACCTCGACCCTCTGCTCCTGCTCGGCCAAGCCCACATCCGCCTGCTGCCGTATTGGGGCATCACGAGCGCCCCACCCCGTCCCGCGCAGCCGTCGCCGTCCAGCATGTGGCCCCTCACCACGCAACCGTCCGGCCCTTCCTCCCCCAAACCCCCGTCAACCAGCGCCAGCCAGCTCACCTCCCCGGCTCGGAATCCGGTCCGAGCCACGTTCTCAGGCACACCGCCAACGGAACCATCACTCGAGTTCCTGATGCGCTCCGCTTCGACATCCCTGGTGCCGGCCGCCAGCGTGGCCACTCTCCTGGGCGTCCTCTTCCTGATCGCTCTACTGTCACGCAGGCGCACCCCGACGCGCAGGCACACCCGCGCCCGCCGACGCACCCCAACCGTCCCAGCCCCTCGAACGAGTCCGGATGCCGAAGCCCGCACAAACCCCAAGCCATCGCCCGCGAACAGCGCCGCCTCGGAGCCTCACCGAGACACTCAACCCGGCCGCGACACGGGAACCGCGTGGAATACAGAGACCGGAAGGCGCCCGAAACCCGCTGCGAACAAGAGACTCAGCAGCCCACCAGCGGCCGACGCGAACCTGCAGGCCCCTCAGATCACCCGACCCGACAAAGCCCCAGAAACCTGCTCAACCCCCCTGGCGGATGTGACCGTAACGCCAACCCATAGGCATCGCCACCAACCTGACCAGCTCAACCGGGCAACAGACGGCACCTCACCCCAGGACGACTCACCCCGCTCGCGCACGAATGCCAGGGGGCGGCATCGCAGAGAACGGCGCTAACGCAAACCATGCCGTTGATCGCCCCCAAGGCCTCCGGAGACGTGACTGCACGGGAGCACAGCTCCGGTCGGCTGGGTGATCGGCGGCAGGGTGACGCCACGTACCTGCGAGCCCAGTGGGGACAACGCCCAAAAGGGCGACGTCCCCACTCAATCCACCCACTCTCCTTGGCTACGCCCCAGACCTCCACCACGCCCGTACTCGGTGCGCAACGCCAAAAGGGCCACCCGCCTCAGCCCCAGCTCCCAAACGCAGACAGCGTTACCCCCGCAGCCCTGGCCCTTCAGCCCTGGCCACGCCAACACCGCGCCCTCCACCCCACGCTCACGTCAATACCGCCCCGTCGCCCGCGCCCACAGAAGGCGCCGTTTCACCACCCGGTCTTCGTCGTCACCAACCACGCGCGCGAGCCCTGGGCCAGGAGGGGCGGCACTACCTTCACCTTCGTCACTGACGGCGTCGAAAGCGCGCTGGCACAGGCCAGGGCCGCCGCGGGCGACAAGGACGTGCGGATCTCGGGCGGCGCCGGCCTCGTCCGGCAGTACCTCGCGGCGGGCTCGATCGACGAGTTCACCATCCACCTGGCCCCTGTACTGCTCGGCGAGGGCACCCGACTGTTCGACGACCTGCCGGGCGCAGCCAACCTCAAGCTGACGACCGCCGATCGAGTCACCCACCTCGAATACCGCGTCGCGAAGTGACCGGCAACCCCCGATGGCATCCCCATCACCCAGCGACCCGCCGCGCCGAGGTCCCGTAAAAGATGACAGCTCTTGTCGGGTATCGCTACTAGCTTCGGGCGCATGGGCAGCACATTGAAGGGCAAGATCGCGTTGGTCGCCGGGGCTACGCGCGGTGCCGGGCGAGGCATCGCGGTGGAGCTGGGCGCGGCGGGGGGACGGTCTATGTCACGGGACGCAGCACCGGAGAACAGCGCTCGGAGATCGACCGGGCCGAGACCATCGAGCAGACCGCCGAGCTCGTCACAGCGGCCGGCGGTCCGCTAAGACCCGGCCGGCTCATCAGCCTCCGGAGCTTCTCCTGATCAGCTACCGCAGATACTTCCCACCGACATTTCCTGCCCGCGTAGCCATGACCGCATTTCCTACCCGTACAGGCCATGGGCGCTGGCAAACCGTTATCGAGGACACTACGTACCAGGAGTTGATCAGCAGGAAGGGGCGCTACGCGGCCATGTGGCGGCCCTTGCCGAGTCGCGTCCGGGCGCCGGCGCGGTCAAGCTCTGGGGTGCGCTTGACGGTATGCGGATCTGAGGCGCTCGATCGAGACGTGGGTGTAGATCTGTGTGGTGTTGAGGGAGGCGTGGCCGAGGAGTTCCTGGACGCTTCGCAGATCGGCCCCGCCCTCCAAGAGGTGGGTCGCCGCAGTGTGACGCAGCCCGTGCGGGCCCATATCCGAGACGCCCTCCACCTGCGCCAACCGGGCGTGAACGACTCGGCGGACCGTGCCCGCGTCGATTCGCCCGCCTCGTACGCCTAGAAAGAGAGCTGGGCCTGAGCCGTCACGGATCCACAAAGGGCGGCCGTGGACACACCACCTGTCCAGCGCCTGCAACGCGGGGAGGCCGAAGGGCACCGAGCGTTCCTTGCGGCCCTTGCCCAGGACTCTGATGACGTGTCGATCCCGGTCAACGTCGTCGACGTCCAGCGCGCACAACTCACTCACTCGGACGCCTGTCGCGTAGAGGAGCTCCAGGAGCGCTTGGTCACGCAGATCCTTGGGCTCTGCCGTCAATGGCGCGTCGAGGACAGCCTGGGCCTGCCCCTGGTCCAGCACGGAAGGTAGCGGGCGGTGGGACTTGGCGCTGCTGAGAAGCAGGCCTGGATCGTCCGGCAGCCAGCCGCGGCGGTGGCAGTAGGCCGTGAACGTGCGCACGCAGGCAGTCCTGCGTGCCAACGTGGCCCTCGCCTTACCTTCCGCGTGCTGTTCTGCCAGCCACTCCCGCAGTGCTGCGATATCGATCGCCTCGAGTCGTGAATCCAGATGCTCCAGGAGGGCCGCGATGTCGGACAGGTAAGCCCGCTGGGTGTGCGGAGAAAGGTCACGTTCGAATTGCAGATACTTCGCGAACTCCGCTAACACTTCGGCGGCTGGGATACCTTCTGCGGGCGAAACAGAAGGCACACGTCCATGGTCGGTGGATTCATCCACGGAAAGCTCATCGTCCGCCAAAGTTTCGCCCGCCCCGGGGGTCTGGCGTGGCATAGTACCGTCCGCCGCAGGCGCCACGCGCGGCTCGGTCCTGTCCACATCAAGCCCCCGGTGCACCATAATCCTGCCCGTCGCAGGCACCTCGCCGAGAATGGCGCTGCCCGCCGAAGGCGCCCCGCTCGGCTTGGTCCTGTCCGCCGAAGGCTCCCGGCGTGGCACAGTCCTGCCCGATGCAGGAACCTCGCCTGGAGTAGCGCCGTCCGCCATAGGCATCTCGCGTGCAATGAATTCATCCATTACAAAGTTCTCAGAAATTTTGGATTCTCCCGCTTCAGCCTTCTCCGAAATCGGGCTCGCTTCGGACTTTCCAGGAATCACAGGATTGCCGCTTTGGACGTTTCAGGTTCCGCAGGGTCGTCGCCTGCGGACTTCGCAAAGAGCTTGCCATTGGTCGCGTCCATTGCAAGATTCGCCGGGGCCGCAGATTGGTTGACCATAGGTACTTGCGCCAGTTGCTCGTTTGCTGCTGTGGTCTTCCTCGCCGGTTCAGGCATCGACCGCCCGACTATCGCCCGTTCCGCTGTCATTCTTTCGAGACCGTCCGTTCCATCGTCGCTCGATGCGCTGTGACCTTGGCTCACTTGTTGACCATGACCTATCCGATGTCTTCGATCCAACACCACCAGCTCTGCCGTGCCTCGATCCGACGCCGATGAGATTGGGACTGTTGGAGGTGACTGCGATCCTCTGGCGTGAACGGACAGTCGGCCATCTGCGAGCACGGCCGCTTCCCGGCCTGACCAGCCAGGAGTGTCCGCCGAACCGTGAAGTGGCCAGTGAACGCGGGAGACTGCGGGTGCGTGCACGCGAGCTGAGCGTGCGTGTGTCTCGGGTGGACGAAGCGTGGTCGAGGGGCTTTATCGGTAGATGGGGGGCTCGTCGGGGAGGTGGGTCGGGTTGCTCGTGGGTGGTTCCGCATCATCCGGGAGTGAGGCGTTCTGCAGGTGTGGGGTATGGAGGGGAAGCGGGTCTTCTGGTGGGGGTGAGTCGTCGGGTGGTGGGGCTATCGGGTCCGGGAGTCCTTCGGCTTTTTGGTAGGTGGCCGTGAAGGGTCTGCGGATGCGCCAGCCCTTGGGGGCTCGCTCGATGTAGCCGGCCGCCGCGAGGCCTCCCAGTGCGCTGAGGGCGCTGTCGAGGTCTACTCCGGCCGCCACCGCGATCGAGGCTGGGCCCGCGCCGCCCCTGCTGGGCACGGCGTCCAGTACCTTTCTGGTCGTCTCGTTGAGCCTGTCGCGGGGCACTGCGGGGGCTCGGGGGTGGGGGGCGAGGTCGTCGCCCATCACGCCCACCAGCTCGATCATTTCCTCGGGCGAGGTGACGCAGACGGCCTTGCGTTCGCGCAGGAGGCGGTGGCAGCCGGCCGACATGCTCGACGTGACGGGGCCGGGGACCGCGGCCAGGTGACGTTCGAGCGACAGGGCGTGCCCGGCCGTGTTGAGTGCGCCGCTGCGTAGCGCCGCCTCGACGACGACCGTGCCTCTGGACAGGGCGGCGATCAGGCGGTTTCTGATCAGGAAACGGGCTCGGGTGGGATGGACTCCGGGCGGGCATTCGCTGATCACCACGCCCTGCTCATGGACTTCACCGAACAGTTTGTGGTGTCCGATCGGGTAGGAGATGTCGACGCCGCAGGCCAGGACGACAACCGTCGGGGAGTCTCCCACCAGGGCTCCCCTGTGGGCTGCGCCGTCGATGCCGTAGGCGCCGCCTGAGACGACCGTCCAGCCTGCTTCGCTGAGGCCCACACCGAACTCGGCCGCGATGTGCATGCCGTACGCCGTGGCGGCTCGCGCGCCTACTACGGCGACGGAGCGCAGGCAGGAGAAGCGCAGGTCGGCGGTGCCGTGGAGCCACAGGCCGAGAGGCCGCCCTGCGCCCAGTCGGTCGAGCTGGGTGGGCCATTCCGAGGCACCGGGGATGACGAGCCTGGCTCCGGCTTGCGCTCCTGCGGCAAGGTCGGCTGCGGGGTCCGCCGTCGCCAGGCGGACGTGCCAGGTTCTTAGGCGTTTGTCTAGTTCTGACTCGCGTTGGTGTTGTGACTCCTGGCTGAGGAAGGAGGGTGGGAGCCTGTTCGCAAGGACGGCCTCGACCGCTCCAGCCGCGCCGCAGTGGGCCACGAGGCGGCCCATGGAGGTGTCGCCCACGTCGGCGGCGCGCATGAGGGCGGCCCTTGCCTCGTGCTCCGGGGTGCTCATATGACTCCTGAGATTGGTGATAGCTGGGTGGTGGTTGGGACGTGCTGTCTTCGGGCAAGGCGGGGCATCGCGAGGCGGTCGTCATCCGCGTCTCGCGTCGTGGGGACGTTCTGGCGCCTTGGGATTGAGAGGGGGAGGGCAGGGCCGTTACAGGCTGGCTCCTAGCCACAGAGTGAGGGCTGTGGTGGTTTCCTCGTGATCGGGGCGGTCCTTTTCGGCAAGGTCCGCGAGAGTCCAGGCGACTCTGATGACGCGGTCGAGGCCCCGGGCGCTGAGGGAGCCGGAGTCGAGGCAGGCTGTCATCGGTTTCATGGCGGATTCCGGCGGGCGGAGTTCGGCGTGGAGGGTGGACGACGGGATCTCGGCGTTCGTACGCCAGGGAGTGCTCGCCAGGCGCTTCGCGGCTCGCTGGCGGGCTGCCGCGACTCGTTCCGCCACCGTCTTGCTGGACTCCACGAACTGGCGGTCGGCCATGAGTTCACGCCTGGAAGAGCGGGCGACGGTGACCTTCATGTCGATGCGGTCGAGGAGAGGGCCTGAGAGCTTGCCGATGTAGCGTCGCTTGGCTGTGGGTGTGCACTGGCACGGTTCGCCCTTGCCCTGGGGTTGCGCGCAGGGGCACGGGTTGGCTGCGAGAACGAGCATGAACTTCGCCGGGAAGGTGACCGAACCGACCGATCTGGCGACCGTGACCCGGCCGGACTCCAGGGGCTGGCGGAGGGAGTCGAGGACGTGGCGCGGAAACTCGGGAGCTTCGTCCATGAAGAGCACGCCTCTATGGGCCAGGGAGACGGCACCCGGGCGTACGACCGTGCTGCCACCGCCGATGATCGAGGCCGCTGTCGCGGTGTGGTGCGGGCTGACGAACGAGGGCCTGCTCATCATGGGGCAGTCGGGCGGCAGAACTCCTGCCACGGAGTGGATGGCCGTCACTTCGAGAGCGTGGTCCAGTTCGAGGTCGGGCAGGAGCGTGGGAAGACGTTCGGCCAGCAGGGTCTTCCCCGTGCCGGGTGGGCCCAGCATCCAGAGGTTGTGGCCGCCGGCGGCGCACACCTCCAGTGCTCGGCGGGCCATGGGCTGGCCGACCACGTCCGCCAGATCGACGGCCGGGCGAGCGGACGGCTGAGGCGGCTCCGGGAGGTCACCGACACTCAGCTGGGGTGGGCCGTCTCCCCTGCGCAGCCACTCCACCAGCTGGCGTAGATCGGTGACGGGGACGACTCTGACGTCAGGCACCAGGGCTGCTTCCGCCGAGTTCGCGGCCGGGACCACCACCGTGACGTCGCCGTGCCTCGCGGCGCCCAGCACCGAGGGAAGGATGCCGCGTACGGGTCGGAGCCGACCGTCGAGGCCCAGCTCGCCCAGGAAGAACGGCTCGGCGATGCGCTCGGCGGGCACCACGCCGGCGGCGCCGAGGACCGCCACGGCTATGGCCAAGTCGAACTGGCTGCCGCGCTTGGGGAGGCTGGCGGGGAAGAGGCTCACGATGATGCGGGCGTCGGGCCAGGGGTAGTGGCTGTTGACCATGGCTGATCTGACGCGTTCGCGGGCCTCGCTCAGGGCCGTGTCGGGGAGGCCGATGAGGTGGATGCCGGCCAGGCCGTTGCCGACATCCGCCTCCACCTCCACGCTGCGGCCTGTGACGCCGACCAGGGCCACGCTGCGGGTTCGGGCCACCGCCATCTAGATCGCCCCCCTGACGTGGCGCAGGGCGAAGTCGCCGGCGAAGCGCTCCAAGGCGATCACGTCGACCCGGACTGTGGCGAAGGTACGGGGTTGGCCGGCGAGCCACGTGGCTGCCAGCATGCGGAGCCTGGCCAGCTTGGCCGGCCGTACCGACTCCAGGGCTGTGCCGTGGGATCTGCTGGACCGGGTCTTGACCTCCACGACGACCAGGTTGGCGCCGTCTTCGGCGATGATGTCGATCTCGCCGTGGCGACAGCGCCAGTTGCGCTCGATGATGTGCAAGCCCTCGGCTTCGAGGTAGTCGACGGCCAGTTGCTCGCCGTGCTTGCCGAGTTCGTTCTTCGCGGACATGTGCCACCTCCCGCCGATGACGTTCGCCTATGCGGGGTGGGCGGCTTGGGGCCGAACGGGATTCTGTGGATGAGGGGTGCGCGGATGCAAAGGTCTGTGGACGAGCGAGCACACGACATGCGGATGGCCTCGCAGAGGGAGCTGCCGGCGGTGACAGCCCTCGGCGGGGTCCTACTTCGAGAGCAGTGACCGGTTTTGCTCGGGTATGAGCTCCGCCTCGTTCCGGGGTTCGCGAGATGCCACCGAGATGGCGGTGCGGACGAACGCCGCGACTGTTCGTGAGCGGTTGTCCTGCGTGCAGGCGATCACGAACGCGCTGAGCGCGACTGGCGTATGTGTCGTGAGCGGAGCGGCCGGCGCCCATGCGAAGATCCCGAAGGGACCGCGTAGCGGTGGGCGCCTTCTGGATGGCTGCGACTGATCCCCCCGACCGACCAGGCTCTCACCAGCGGCAAGCCCGCCCACCAGATGGGCGCCGTCGCGCTTCTCAGTGGCAGGCATCCCGCCTCGCCGAGCGCTGCACCTCGCCGTTTGGCGTCAGGTCCTCGACATGCGTCGCCAGCGGATCCGCGACCCGTCCCCGGGCGAAGATTGAGGAACTTAACAACAGGCTCAGTTGCCCCTTGAATAGGCGGCGAGCACCGTTTCCAGATCTCCATCGTCGTCAGCACTCCGGCGGAGTCGCCGCCCCTGGCCTGTGCTCACCGAAAGGTCGCCGGTCAAGACCTGCTTGACGATGTGAGCGACCTCGGCGGGCTCCGGCACCAGCCCCAGGCAGAGGTCGAAGTAGGTGTTCGCAGTTGGTCCAAACTCATGCACAGAGGTGACTTCGACCAACGTCCAGCCGCGCTCCTCGTCCCACCCCAGGCGGGGTCTTCGGCGTTGGCGCGGGCGATGGTGGATCCGCCCACGTCGCCCACCGTCCCCCGTAACCCTCTGTTGGCCCTGCGGTGTTGATCGGCCGGGCCGACCCGGGCCAAGAGAAGATCGCGGACGTGCGAATCCCGTACCTCGTTCCCCGGGGCCCGCCGCCGGCCGAGCGGCTTCCCGGCGTGCTGGCGGTGCTGTACGTGCTGTGTGTGCTGTGCACCCGTGGCTACGACCCCGACGGCGAGCGGCACGACGCCTCCACCGTGGTGCTCCATCTGCCGAGAGCGGCTCGAGCGCTGCCAGCTCGCGGGAGCAAATCCTCCCGATCACCAGAGCGGATGGCGACACGAGAGGCCGCCAACCCCGCCGCAGCCCCCAGGAGCCCTCTCACGGACGGCACCCCGACTGCGTTCAAGCGGTCCCGAGAGCGGAACGCACCTCCCTCACCAGCGAGCCCCAGCGGCTATCTGGAGAAGCCTTCCTTGGGCATCTCCAGGTCGGCCTTGGCCAGTTCCTCCACATTGACGTCCTTGAACGTGACCACGCGGACGTTCTTGACGAACCGCGCCGGCCGGTACATGTCCCACACCCAGGCGTCCTGCATCTTCACGTCGAAGAACACGTCGCCGTTCTCGGCGGTGCGGACGTCGAGGTCGACCGAGTTGGTCAGATAGAAGCGCCGCTCCGTCTCCACGACGTACGTGAACAGACCCACGACATCGCGGTATTCGCGGTAAAGCTGCAGCTCCATCTCGGTTTCATACTTTTCGAGATCTTCTGCGCTCATCGCGGTCCTCCTGTCGTACCGGTCCCCCGGTTAGCCTGGTCAGGCAACCCCGGCCCCCATTTCATTTTCACCCATCTCCCTGGCCACCGTGACGAAGGAGTACCGGTGGTGCGGACATGGGCCGTGGGTCTCCAGTGCCAATCTGTGTCCTGGCGTCACATACCCCTTGTGATCGGCGAAGCCGTACGAGGGGTATTCCGCGTCAAGCGAAACCATCATGCGGTCCCTCATCACCTTGGCCACGATCGACGCGGCGGCCACGCACGCCGCCACCTGGTCGCCCTTCCACACGGCCAGCGACGGCGCCGAAAGGCCCGGCACCGGGAAGCCGTCCGTAAGGACGTACGCCGGGTCGCAGGGCAGCCGCGCCACCGCCCGCCGCATTCCTGAGACGTTGCTCCGGTGCAGACCCCTGGCGTCGATCTCCTCCGGAGGGATCGTGACCACGCTCACGTACGCCGTGTCGACGATCCGGGCGTAGAGACGCTCACGCACCGCGGGCGAGAGCAGCTTCGAGTCGGCCAGGCCGTCGATCTGCTTGCGCAGCACCACCGCCGCGACCACCAGGGGTCCGGCGCACGCGCCACGGCCTGCCTCGTCCACGCCTGCGATCGGGGTGAGGCCGCGGCGGGCCAGCGCCCTCTCGTAGGCGTAGAGACCGGAATCGCGCCTGACGACGCTCGGTCGAGGGCGGAACGCAACTGTCATGACACAGGAAGGGTACGCCTCAATCGCCGCAAACCGCGACCGAAAGCCCGCCCTACTTGACCTTGTCGAAAGTCTCGGGCTTCTGGAAGATCAGCGCCCGCGACAGCGGCCAGTAGCGCACGACGGCCGTGCCGATCACCGCGTCCTCGGAGATGAAGCCGCCTCCCGGCTCATTGACGTGGGAGCGCGAGTCGGCGGAGGCGCTGCGATGGTCGCCCATCAGCCAGAGCTTGCCCGCAGGGACCGTGTACGAGAAGCGCTCCTTGGACGGGAAGTCGTCGGGGTACAGGTAAGACGACTCGTCGAGCGGCGTGCCGTTGACCGTGATCCGCTTCTTGGAGTCGCAGCAGGCCACCTTGTCGCCGCCGACCCCGATGACCCTCTTGATCGTGTCCTCGCCGTTCCAGCCCTTGAACACGACGATGTCGCCACGCTCGGGCTTGCCCGCGAGCTTGTTGACGAACACCCGGTCGTTGATCAGCAGGGTGTTCTCCATCGATTCGGAAGGGATGTAGAACGATCCGACCACGAACGCCTGTAGCAGCAGCGCGATGCCTACGCCCAGCACGAGCAGTAAGACCGTCTCGCGGAAGCCGCCCTTTTTCTTCTTCTTCTCCACCGCCTCCGCCTTCTTGGTGACGGCCATCAACGCTTCTTCTTGACCAGCCGCCGACGCAGCAGAACCAAGGGTACGGCTCCGGCGAATCCGGCGAGCATCGGGGTGGCGCCACCGAGCGCCTGCAGCGCGGGCTGCGCGAACGTGTCGGGGATGGACAGCGTCGTCGCTCTGGAGAACGGCCACACGATGACGAAGGCCCGGCCGATGACCTGGCCTTCGGGGATCGAGCCGCCGCCCGGATCGCCCTGGTGCGAGCGCGAGTCGAGCGAGACGAGGCGGTGGTCGCCCATCACCCAGAGCCGCCCCTCTGGCACCTTGATGTCGAAGAATTTGTCGGACGGCACGTTGCCCGGATAGAGATAGCTTTGCTCGTCGATGGCCACACCGTTGACCGTGATGCGCCCTTGGGGATCGCAGCACTTGACGTGGTCGCCGCCCACGCCGATGACCCGCTTGATGTAGTCCTTCTCGCCGGGCACCACGCCGAACGCGGTGCCGACCCAGCGGAAGAACGCCGCGACCGGGTTGGACGGCTCCTCCATCTGGAACTCGCCATCCCACGAGTCGACCCCGGAGAACACCACCACGTCACCGCGCTCGATGTCGCGCGTGTGGTACACGAGCTTGTTCACCAGAACCCGGTCGTTCTTCAGGAGAGTGTTCTCCATCGACTCGGACGGGATGTAGAAGGCCTGGATCACGAAGGTCTTGATGATCAGGGCCAGCACCAGCGCCACGACGACAAGGACGGGCAGTTCCTTCCAGAACGACCCTTTCTTGTCCTTCTTTTCGTCCTTCGCTGGCTTTTGAGTCTCTTCGGCGACCACGTCCACCTCGTCCTCGACAGGGCGGCGCGGCGCGCCGGGCTCCTGGCTTTCGTTAGTCATCGCTGACGAGCCTAGATGATGCTTCGGCTCGACAAGCCTCGACCGACGTTACACCCGCGCACGAGTCGCTCCACATAAAGGAAACTCACCGCAAAGCCGAATGGCCCGCGAACCATGCGGGCCATTCGGAAGGGTCTGGGCTACTTGGCGGGCGTGGCTTCGCGCTTCTCGCGGATGCGAGCGGCCTTGCCGCGCAGGTCGCGCATGTAGTAGAGCTTGGCGCGGCGCACGTCGCCGCGGGTCACGAGCACGATCTTCTCGATGACCGGGCTGTGCACGGGGAAGGTCCGCTCGACGCCGACGCTGTAGCTGACCTTGCGGACCGTGAAGGTCTCGCGGGCGCCGCTGCCCTGCCGGCGCAGCACGAAGCCCTTGAAGACCTGGACGCGGGAGCGGTTGCCTTCGACGACTCGGACGTGAACCTCGAGCGTGTCACCCGGACGGAAGTCGGGGACGTCGCTGCGCAGGGTCGACTTCTCGAGCTCCTGGATCTTCGTGTGCATGAGAGCTGTTCCTCAAGTCCTCGTGAGCACGCGGAGGTCCACCCGGCGAGAGCTCGCGGCGGACGCGCCTGCTGATTGATGAACCCGGGATCATTCCCGGGCACGGCGGACCAACCGCATGGCAGTTGGCAGCGCTTCAGTTTGCCATATCTTCCGGCCCGACGCGAAACGACAGCTCTTCGAGCAGCCTGCGGTCGTGCTTGTCGAGTGTCTCCGGATCGATCGCCGCCGCCAGCTCGGGACGGTTCGCGACGGTGCGGCGCAGCGCCTGGTCACGCCGCCACCTGGCCACGTTCCCGTGATGCCCGGACAGCAGCACTGGAGGCACCTCGCGCCCCCGCCAGACGGGCGGTTTGGTGTAGACGGGGCCTTCGAGCAGGTTCCGCATGGCTCCGGGCGCGAAGGAGTCGTCGACGGCCGAGTGGACGTTGCCGAGCACCCCCGGCAGCAGTCTGCCGACGGCCTCGACCATCACCAGCACCGCCACCTCTCCCCCGGCCAGGACGTAGTCGCCGATGCTGACCTCGTCGACGCGCAGGCGGGCGCCGTACTCGGCCATGACGCGCGAGTCGATGCCCTCGTACCGGCCGCACGCGAACAGCAGCCACGGCTCGGCCGCCAGTTCCTGAGCGAGCTCCTGCGTGAACGGCCTGCCGCTCGGCGTCGGGACGATCATCCGTGGCGAGCCGCCCTCGATGACCGTGTCGATGGCCTCGCCCCACACCTCGGGCTTCATGACCATGCCGGGGCCGCCGCCGTACGGGGTGTCGTCGACGGTCTTGTGCACGTCGTGCGCCCAGTCGCGGAGCTGGTGCACCCGCACGTCGAGGGTGCCGCGCTCGCGCGCCTTGCCGATCAGCGAGACGTCGAGCGGGGTGAAGTACTCAGGGAAGATCGAGATGATGTCGAGCCGCATCGTGCCCTCCGGGCCACCCGTCACAGCAGGCCCTCCGGCGGATCGACCACCAGGCGCCTCGCCTCCAGGTCGATCTCGGGCACCAGGGCCCTGACGAACGGGATGAGCGCCTCGTCGCGCCCGCTCCGCCGTACCACCAGCAGATCCTGACCGTGATGCAGGACGTCGGTGACCTCGCCGACCTGCTCGCCGGACGTGGTCACGACCGCGAGCCCGATGAGCTGGTGGTCGTGGAACTCGTCGGGATCATCGGACGGCCGCACGTCCGCGGAGTCGATGACCAGCATCGTGCCGCGCAGTTCCTCCGCCTCGTTGCGGTCGGCGACCCCCTGGAAGGTGACCAGGAGCGTGCCCTTGTGCCAGCGGCAGCTCTCGACGACGAGCGGCCCCCTGTTGACGGGGTCGGTGGCGATCGATGTGCCGACGGCGAAGCGCAGCTCTGGATCGTCGGTGCGCACCTCGACGGTCACGTCACCGCGTACGCCGTGCGGGCGGCCTATCCGGCCGACGACCAGCTGCACGTTAACCTACCTCTTCTTACGCGAGCGCCCTCATCGGAGGAAACCGATGAGGGCGCACAAACCTGACGCTAACGGACTGCTTCGTGCAGGTCGAGGAGATCGACCCGGACGAACTTCCCGTCGGCCAGGGCATTCACGACCGTGCGCAGCGCCTTGGCGGTGCGCCCGCCGCGTCCGATGACCTTGCCCAGGTCCTCGGGGTGCACCCGGACCTCCAGGACGCGCCCGCTGCGAATGCGGCGTGCGCGGACCCGGACATCGTCGGGGTATTCGACGATGCCCTTGACGAGGTGCTCGAGGGCCTCCTCGAGCACGTCAGCCCTCGCCCTCGGTCGGGGTCTCGGCGGGGGCCTCGGCCTCGTCCTTCTTCTTGGCCTTCTTCGGCGTGGTGGCGGTCGTGCCGGTGTCGCCACCGGACAGCGCCTCCTTGGCCGCGGCCTCGTAGAGAGCGTGGCGGTCGGCCGCCGGCTCGGCGACCTTCATCGGCGCGGGGGCGGGCTCGCCCTTGAACTTCTGCCAGTCGCCGGTCAGCTTGAGCAGCTTCATAACCGGCTCGGTCGGCTGCGCGCCGACACCCAACCAGTAGGCAGCGCGCTCGGCGTTGACCTCGATGCGCGAAGGGGTCTCCTTCGGGTGGTACAGGCCGATCTCCTCGATCGCCCGGCCGTCACGCTTGGTGCGGCTGTCGGCGACGACGATTCGGTACTGAGCGTTGCGGATCATGCCGAGCCGCTTGAGCTTGATCTTGACTGCCACGGGTGTGGTCTCTCCTGCATTTGAGCGTGGGCGAACGGCACCACATCGAGTGGGGCACGATGGGATGGCGTTCAAGGGACAGGCACGGCTGGCGGGAGATGAGAGGGCACCCGCCTGGTCGCGATGTTCCAACATGCCATTCTGCCAGATCCACGGCACTGCCTACGACTGGAAGGCGCATGCCCGCGCAAAGGGTCGGCAAGCGTCGCGTGTCGTCCCGCTGTCAGGGCCGGCGTGGTGCCGCCATGATCAGCAGCGCGCCGAGCCCCGCCCGCGTACTCCTCAGGTCGGCCGGGAGCGTCGGCGATGCCCGAAAAGACCCGTATAAGGCGCCCGAAGGCGGACCCTCGGGCAGACTGCGGGAGCCGCATCCAGCGGGCACACAACCGACCCGGCATGGCACCACGGCGTGGACGCCCGGGCAGGCCGAGCCAGGCAGGCCGGGGTGGACGTCCGGGCAGGCCGGGGTGGACGTCCGGGCAGGCCGAGCCGGCTCGCCCGGGTCGGGCTACTTCTGGCCGGGGAGGCGCAGCTTGCTCGGGTCGAAGCCGGGCGGGAGCTCCATGCCCGGCGGGAGCTGGCCACCCAGGTTGCCCAGCACACCGCCCTGCTTGGGCGCCGCGGGAGCCTCCCCCGAGGACGAGGACGAGGACGACTTCTCCAGCGCCGCCTTGCGCGGGTCACCGCTGACGCGACGCCCCTTCTTGCCCTTCTTCTGTGCCTTGGCCGCCTTACTCCGGCCGCCGCCCGGCATGCCGGGGATGCCCATCCCGCCGGCCATCCGCTTCATCATCTTCTGCGCGTCGAAGAAGCGGGTGACGAGGTTGTTCACGGCGGTGACCGTGACGCCGGAGCCGGCCGCGATCCGCGCGCGGCGGGAGCCGTTGATGATCTTCGGGTCCTGCCGTTCCGTAGGGGTCATCGACCGGATGATGGCGGCGATGCGGTCGAGGTCGCGGTCGTCGATGGAGTTGAGCTGGTCGCGCATCTGCCCCATGCCGGGCATCATGCCGAGCAGGTTCTTGATCGGCCCCATCTTCTGGACCATCATCATCTGCTCGAGGAAGTCCTCGAGCGTGAAGCTCTCGCCCGACGTCAGCTTGCCCGCCATCTTGGCGGCCTGCTCCTCGTCGAACGTCTTCTGCGCCTGCTCGATCAGGGTGAGGATGTCACCCATGTCGAGGATGCGGGAGGCCATCCGGTCGGGGTGGAAGGCGTCGAAGTCTTCCAGCTTCTCACCGGTGGAGGCGAACATGATCGGCTTGCCGGTGATGTGCCTGACCGACAGCGCGGCACCGCCCCGGGCGTCGCCGTCGAGCTTGGTGAGGACGACACCGTCGAAGCCGACGCCGTCCATGAACGCCTGCGCGGTGGTGACGGCGTCCTGGCCGATCATGGCGTCGACCACGAACAGGACCTCGTCGGGACGCACGACGTCGCGGATGTCGGCGGCCTGCTGCATCATCTCCTGGTCGATGCCCAGGCGGCCGGCGGTGTCGATGATGACGATGTCGTGCTGCTGCCGCTTGGCCTCGTCGATCGACTGTCGGGCCACCGCGATCGGGTCGCCGGAGCCGTTGCCGGCCTCTGGCGCGTAGACGGCGACCTTCGCCCGCTCGCCCACGACCTGGAGCTGCTGCACGGCGTTGGGCCGCTGCAGGTCGGCGGCGACCAGCAAGGGCGCGTGGCCCTGCTCGCGCAGCCACCTGGCGAGCTTGCCCGCCAGGGTGGTCTTTCCGGCGCCCTGCAGACCGGCCAGCATGATGACGGTCGGCGGCGTCTTGGCGTAGCGGAGCCTGCGGGTCTCGCCGCCGAGGATCTCGATCAGCTCGTCATTGACGATCTTGACGACCTGCTGCGCCGGGTTGAGCGCCTGGGAGACCTCGGCGCCGCGGGCGCGCTCCTTGACACGGGCGACGAACGCCTTGACCACCGGGAGCGCGACATCGGCCTCGAGCAGCGCGATGCGGATCTCGCGGGTGGTCGCGTCGATGTCGGCGTCGGACAGCCGACCCTTGGAACGGAGGGAGGAGAAGACCGATGTCAGCCGGTCGGAAAGGGTCTCGAACACGTGGTTGGCCAGTCCTCGAAGCGAAAGTGGGTCTGGACTCAGCCTAGCCGCTCTGTTAGCCGCTCCAGCCTGGCACGGCCATCCGGACGGTCAGCGCGTGCTCGACGAGGTTGATCAGCGCGCTCTTGACGGAGTCCTTGGATCGGGCGTCCAGCCGGATCAGCGGGATGTGCGGCGCAAGCGTGAGAGCGTCGCGCACCTCCGCGTCACTGTGCTGGTACTGGCCGTCCCAGCCGTTCACGCCCACGATGAAGGGCAGCTGGGCCTCTTCGAAGTAGTCGATGGCGGGGAAGCTGTCGGCCAGACGACGGGTGTCGACCAGCACGACCGCGCCGATGGCGCCGCGTACCAGGTCGTCCCACATGAACCAGAACCGGTGCTGTCCGGGCGTGCCGAACAGGTAAAGGATCAGGTCACGGTCCAGCGAGACCCGCCCGAAGTCCATGGCCACGGTGGTGGTGGACTTCAGCGGCGTCATGCCGAGGTCGTCGATCCCGGCGGAGGCGTCCGTCATGACGGCTTCGGTGGTCAGCGGCATGATCTCCGACACCGCACCGACGAACGTCGTCTTGCCCACCCCGAAACCGCCGGCCACCACGATCTTGGTCGAGGTGAGGCCGGGGCTAGAGCCTGCGAAGTCCACTGAGCACCCTTTCGAGCAGGTTGACGTCTGGCCTTCCGGCATCCAGCTCCGGCTGGTGCACGCGTACCAGACCTTCGGCCGCCATGTCGGCGATCAGCACACGCACCACACCGAGCGGGATCCGGAGCAGGGCCGACACCTCGGCCACCGACCGGACCTGCCGGCACAGCTGGCTGATCGCCTGATACTCCGGCGTGATATGGGAGAACTCCCGGTACTCGGCCGTCGCGGACGATACCAAGGCCTCCATGGCCAGCTTGACCCGCGGCGCGGTCCGTCCCCCCGTCACTGCGTAGGGACGGACCGGCGACGCGGGATCAGAATGCAGCTGCGGCTGGGGCTGGGGTTCCCAACCGCCGCTGTTCCACCTGGGGTCCGTCACCTACATCACCTGGTCTGGCTTGCGCGCAACTCTGCGCGCACCGCCGGAGTGAGCACCTGTCCGGCGCGATCCACCATGAGCGTCATCTGGTACGCCACCAAACCCATGTCGCAGTCGGGTGCGGCCAGTACGGCCAGGCAGGAGCCGTCACTGATCGACATGATCAGCATCAGCCCCCGCTGCATCTCGACGATGGTCTGGTTGACAGCGCCACCCTCGAAGACCCTGGCCGCTCCCTGCGTCAGGCTCACGAGCCCGGACGCGATGGCCGCCAGCTGGTCCGCCCGGTCGGGGGGAAACCCCGACGAGGCGGCCAGCGGAAGGCCGTCGGATGACACGACAACCGCGTGGGCGACTCCTGGAACGGTGCTGACGAAGTCGGTGATCAGCCAGTCGACTCCGCGGGCCGCGTGGCTCAGGTCGTTCATACGCCCTCCTCCCTGCTATCGACGGGTCTCGGGCCGTTGGTATTCGCCCTGCCCTCACTGATGTCTTCGCGTGCCGCCCTGAAGCCCTGCTGGAAGCTGGACAGGCGGCTGCGTACCTGGTCTGGTGAGACCGACGGCATCGGCGTGACGCCCTTCGGCGCCGAGGCAGTGTCCGCGGAGCCCGGCACGAGATTGGCCTTGGGCACCCGCTTGGGCAGCCCGGCGGCGGTCGAACCGTCGCGTACCGGCTCGATCACGGCTTCCGCTGCGTGCCAGCCGACGTCGGCCTTGGACGAGTCCCAGTTGGCGCCGTTGTCGCTGTGCTCGAACCAGGCCGACTCCACGGAGGCGAAGATCGGCAGGAACTCGTCACCGGCCGACGGCGGGCTCACCGCCGGGATGGGGCCGGTGGCCGCGGCCTCCGTCTCCGGGAAGTCGAACTGCTGCCGGGGCGGCGGGCTCGTCTCCATCCGGTCGGCGAAGCTGCTCCAGTTCGGCGGCGGCTCGGCGGCGGGACGCTTGGGCAGGCCGTTGTCGCCCGTGCCCCGCGACGGCACCCAGACGTCGGCGGTGTCGTACCCGCCGCTGCGGGCGCCCGGTTCCGAGGACCAGCCGTTGACGTCGGACGGCCACTGGGGCATCGACGGCCAGGCGTTGCCCGACTGCGGGTTGGACGGGTACGACGGGTGTCCGGGACCCATCTGGTAGCCGCCGCCCTGCCACTCCTGCGCGGGGGGCGCCGGAGGCGCGGGCATCGCGGGGGCCGCGTAGGTCTCCTCGCGCACGCCGCCGCCCGACGAGCCGGCGTAGGAGGGGGGCGCCTGGTTGCCGAGCAGCGACTCGGGCAGCAGCACCATGGCGGTGAGCCCGCCGGAACCGTGCGGGCGCAGCTGGACGCGGACGCCGTGCCGGTTCGCCAGCCTCGCGACCACGAACAGTCCCATGCGGCGCGAGACCGAGACGTCGACGGTCGGGGCGTCCATGAGCCGCTCGTTGGCCTGGGTCAGCTCCTCGCTGGTCATGCCGATGCCGGCGTCGGTGATCGACAGCATGACGCCGCCGCCGTCGATCCGGCTGCCGGAGACCGTCACCCGGGTCTCACGGGGCGAGAACGACAGCGCGTTCTCGACCAGCTCGGCGATCAGGTGGATGACGTCGTTGACCGCCTGCCCGGCGACGGATACCCCGTCGGGCACCTGCAGGACGACCCGCTCGTAGTTCTCGACCTCCGACAGCGAGGCACGGGCCACGTCGACCAGCTTGACCGGCTGACTCCAGCGGCGTGGCGGGTCCTGTCCGGCGAGGACCAGCAGGTTCTCGCTGTTGCGGCGCATGCGGGTGGCCAGGTGGTCGAGCTTGAACAGGTTCGCGAGCCGGCTTTCGTCCTGCTCGCCCTGTTCCAGGCCGTCGATGAGGGTGATCTGGCGCTCGACCAGGGTCTGGCTTCTGCGGGACAGGTTGACGAACATCGCGTTGACGTTGCTGCGGAGCCTGGACTCCTCGCCTGCCAGCCGGACGGCCTCGCGGTGCACCTCGTCGAAGGCCCGGGCGACTTCACCGATCTCGTCGGCGGACGCGACGCCGATCGGCTCGACCTCCGGCAGGGCGGTCGACTCGGACTCGCGCAGCTGCTGGACGGTGTCCGGCAGGCGGCGGCCCGCGATGAACAGCGCCTCCCTGCGCAGCCTGCGCAGCGGGCCGCTCAGCGAGCGCGCCATGAGCGTGGTGACGACCAGCACGAGGATGAGCAGGATCGCGATCGCGATCGCGATGATCCACGCGCTCTGCTGCTCCGCGCCCTGCAGGGTGCGGCTGCGCAGCAGGATCGAGTCGGCGACCTGCTGCTCGACCTTGCGCATGCCGTCGATGGTCTTGCTGACAGCGTCGAACCACGCCTTGCCGTCGCGCTCGACCCCGAGGTTCCTGTCGGCCAGCAGCCGGCCGGAGTCCTGCAGGAACAGCGCGCGGGCCTGGATCAGCTCGGCCTGGTCGACGGCCTGGCCGCTGACGATGTCGTCGTACGCCTGGCGCAGGTTCAGCGGCACCTGGGCCCGGAAGGTGGCCAGCTCGCTGTTGCGCTGGGCGCGGGCGGCGATGAAGGCGTCGAGCCCCTCCTTGCCGAACTGCCTGGAGGCCAGCGCGGCGACGAGGAGCGCGCGCTGGCGGGAGACGTACTGCTTGGCCCTGGACAGCGCGGCGAAGCCGGAGACGCTGTCGGCCAGTTCCTTGTCGACGGCACCCTGGTCGATGCTGTCGTTGAGTGCGATGAAGTCGGAGATGCTCCGGTCGTACAGCTCGATCACGGAGCCGACGTTCAGCTGGGAGTCGACCGCGGTCTTGCGGGACTGCTCGAGTTCGTCGAAGCGGTTCTTGATGCGAACGGCCTGCGCGCGCTGGGGACTGTCGGAGCCGGCGAGGGCGTCGATGCCGCCGCGCACGTCGTCGACGAGCTTGTTGACCACGCTGTACTGGGCGGTGACGTCGGCCTGGCCGGATTCCCTGCGCCCTTGCGCGACGAAGCTGGCGGTCAGGTCACGTTCCAGTTCGACCTCATGGGCGAGCGCGGTGAGCTTGCTGGCCAGGATCGCGGTGTCGTTGACCCGCTCGTACTCGCTGGCGCTGCTGATCGAGGTCGCGACGCGGAAGCCGCCGAGGGCCAGGGCCGCCAGGGTGGGAATGACGACCAGTACCAGCAGCTTCGAGCGCACCCGCCAGTTGCGCAGCGCGAAACCACCCGTCTTCTTCGCACGCCCGGCCCGTGCCGCGGCCTTGGACTTGACGTGAAGCGCCACGGGGGCGGACGCCTCAGCCGTTAAGCCGGGATCCCCGCCTGCTGGGGGGAATGCGTTCCTCACTGGCCTCCGCAACCTCTCCTCGACTGGTCTGGTGCAAGAGGATCACGTCATGCATGTTTTTGCCGTGTGACGCCGACGCACCCATGGGGCGAGAGCTTATTTGAGCACAACAGCAGGAGATCGGCCAATACCGCATAAGTCGCAGCCGATCCATATCTATACATATTGTGACAAACCCGACATTTACCATTCGGCTCTGGTAGAGGCCGATATTCCACCTCCCAAACCAGGACATATCGCCCAGACGCTCATCTTGATCACCTTTTCCTGATATATATTGTTTAATTTCCAGAATCGGGGGGCCATGCGCAAGAGTTAGCTGCGCTAGGGTGCGACCGTCGTCGATCACCCCCCGTTCGAAGGAGACGCGACATGAGGTTCGGTGCACTAGGGCGCACCGCCCTGATTGGACTTGTGGCCACCCTTGCCATTACGGGGTGTTCCAGCTCAGATAGCAAGACCGGAGGCGCCACCAATGCCAATGGTCTTGAGAAGACAGACCTTCTGATCGGCGAGTATCCCGGAGCTGACGCCGCTCCGCTGTTCATCGCCATCGAGCGCGGCTTCTTCAAGGAGCAGGGCCTCAACGTCAAGACCGAGGCCATCCAGGCTCCGCAGGCGGTCCTGCCCAAGCTGGCCAACGGCAGCATGGACGTGGTGCTGGGCAGCTACCCGACCATCCTGTTCATCCAGGGCTCGGGTACGGAGAAGTTCAAGTACATCGCCGACTCCTACCAGGGTGCGGCCGGGGCCTTCGGCGTGATGGTGCCGAAGAACTCGCAGATCAAGAAGGTCGCTGACCTGAAGGGCAAGAAGATCGGTGTTAACGCCACCACCGGTCTGGGAGTTCTCACCATGAACCCCCACCTCAAGATCGCCGGTCTCGACCCGAAGACGGACGTCCAGTACGTTGTGGTACCGACCACGAACCAGCTGCAGTCACTGGAGAAGGGTGACGTGGACGCGGTCTGGATGACCGACCCGTACGTCAGCGAGGCCAAGAACAAGCTCGGCGCGACCATGCTCCTCGACACGATGTCCGGTCCGACCGAGAGCCTGCCGATCACCGGATGGGCCGCCACCGAGAAGTGGGTGTCCAGCAACCCCAAGACGCTGGCCGCCTTCCAGCGGGCGATGGCCAAGGCGCAGAACATCGCCGCCACCGACCGCGGCGCCGTGACGAAGATCCTGCCGACCTTCACCCAGATCCCGGCAGCGACCGCCGCCACGATCAACCTCGGCAACTACCCGACCACGCTGAGCCCCCAGCGCATCCAGCGGGTCGCGGACCTGATGCTCGAGTACGGCTTCATCAAGCAGAAGATCGACGTCAACTCGATGATCGTCGCATCGCAGGGATGACGACTGCGACAACTCTGGCGCGCGGTGAGCGGTCCTCGCTCGCCCGCGCCAGGCTGGCCAAGCTCGCCCGCCACGCCGTCGGCGTGGCGGCTTTTCTGCTCGTCTGGGAAGTCGTGGGCAGGACCGGCCTGGTCAAGTGGCTGCCCACCGCGTCGGACTCACTGGCCAGGGCGATCAGCCTGGCGTTCGACCCGGAGTTCCTCGGCGACCTGGTCTCCACGCTCACCGCCGCCGTCATCGGCCTCCCGCTCGCCGTGATCGTCGCCGTGCCGGTGGGCCTGCTGCTCGGCACCGTCCCGGTCGTGGAGGAGATGACCCGGGCGATCGTCGAGTTCCTGCGCCCCATCCCCTCGATCGCGCTGATCCCGCTCGCGCTGTTCATCTTCCAGCCCGAGATCAACGCCAAGGTCGCGCTGATCGTCTACGCCTCCTCCTGGCCGATCCTGATCAACACTCTGTACGGCGTGCGAGACGTCGACCCGGTGGCCACCGAGACGCTGCGCTCGTTCGGTTTCGGCTCAGGGGCGGTGGTCTGGCGGGTCTCGCTGCCGAGCGCCGCGCCGTTCATCTTCACCGGCATCCGGCTGGCCGCCTCGATCACGCTCATCCTGGCCATCAGCGTGGAGTACGTCGTCGGCGGCGCCGGCGGGCTCGGGGCCTTCCTCATCCAGGCGAGCACCGGTATCGGCGCCGACGCGATGATCAACGTGATCGCGTCCCTGGTCTGGGCCGGGGCCATCGGGCTGGTGGTCAACACCCTGCTGCTCCGCGCAGAGCGGCGCCTGTTCAGGTGGCGGACCGCATGATCATGACCCTCGTCAAGCGCTTCTGGCTGATCCCGGTGGTCCTCGTCGCCTGGGAGCTCGTCACCAAGTCGGCGGCCAACCCTTACTTCCCTCCGCCCACGCAGATCGCGTCCCACATGTATGAGTTGTGGTTCTCCGGCCCGTACATCCTCACCGATGAGGCGGTCGGCAACTGGGTGCCCAGCCTCGTCCGGGTGATCGGCTCGTGGAGCGCGGCCGTGGTCATCGGCGTCACGCTCGGCGTCGCGATCGGCAGGATCGGGCAGCTGGCCGACTACATCGACCCGCTGGTGGAGTTCGGCCGCGCCGTGCCGCCGCCCGCGATGCTCCCGGTCTTCCTGGTGCTGTTCACCATGGGCACACAGGTGCAGGTGGCGACCATCATCTTCGGCATCATCTGGCCGATCCTGCTGAACTCCATCGACGGCGCGCGCAGCGTGGACCGTCTGCAGATCGAGACCGCCACCGTCTTCGGGGTCTCCGCGAGCCTGCGCTTCTTCCGGATCATCCTGCCCGCCGCCTCGCCGAAGATCTTCGCCGGGCTGCGGCTGAGCGTGTCGCTCGCCCTGATCCTCATGGTGGTCTCCGAGCTCAAGGCCAGCACCGAGGGCATCGGCTACCTGCTCAGCCTGGCCAGCGACAACGTCGACTTCCCCGCCATCTGGGGCGGCGTCGTGGTGCTCGGGGTGCTCGGCTACGTACTCAACTCCCTGTTCCTCATGGCCGAGCGCCGCATGCTCAGGTGGCACCGCGGCGCCCGGCGTACCGCGTAGGAGGCAATGTGACGGATCTGCTGCTGAAGAACGTGCGGGTGGTCACGCACGACCGGGACGAGCCCGTGCCCGCGGACATCGCCGTGACCGGCGGGCGGATCGACCGGGTCGGCCCCGGCCTGCCCACCGACGGCGTCGACGAGGTGATCGACGGCGACGGCAGGCTCGCCTTCCCCGGCGTCGTGGACGCCCACCAGCACTGGGGCATCTACAACCCGCTGCCGGAGGACTCGTCCTCGGAGAGCATGGCGAGCGCCCAGGGCGGCGTCACGACCGCGCTCACCTACATGCGCACCGGGCAGTACTACCTGAACAAGGGCGGCGCCTACGCCGACTTCTTCCCCGAGGTGCTGGCGCAGGCCGAGGGGCGGGCCTACATCGACTACGGCTTCCACCTCGCGCCGATGTCCAGCGGGCACATCGGCGAGCTGCCCGACCTGGTCGAGCGGTTCGGCGTGCCGTCCTTCAAGATCTTCATGTTCTACGGCGGGCACGGGCTGCACGGCCGCTCGGCCGACCAGAGCAGGTTCCTCATGCTGCCCGAGGGCGAGCGCTACGACTACGCGCACTTCGAGTTCGTGATGCGCGGCGTGCAGGCCGCCAGGGAGCGCTTCCCCAAGCTGGCCGACGAGATCTCGCTGTCGCTGCACTGCGAGACCGCCGAGATCATGACGGCCTACACCAAGCTGGTGGAGGAGGCGGGCGAGCTGTCCGGGCTGGCCGCCTACAGCGCCTCGCGGCCGCCGCACTCCGAGGGCCTGGCCGTCTTCATCGCCTCCTACCTGGCGCACGAGAGCGGGCTGGCCAACGTCAACCTGCTGCACCTGTCGTCGCGCAAGGCGCTGGACGCGGCCATGCTGATGGACAAGGCCTTCCCGCACATCGACTTCCGCCGTGAGGTCACGATCGGGCACCTGCTCGCCGACATCGACACGGCCAGCGGGCTCGGCGCCAAGGTGAACCCGCCGATCAGGCCGCGCGAGGACGTCGAGGCGCTGTGGCGGCACGTCCTGAACGGCAACGTCGACTGGGTGGTCAGCGACCACGCCTGCTGCCGGGAGGAGCTGAAGTTCGGCGAGCCGGCCGACGACGTGTTCCTGGCCAAGGCCGGTTTCGGCGGCGCCGAGTACCTGCTGCCGGGCCTGGTCACCGAGGGCGGCCGCCGTGGCCTGTCGTACGGCCGGATCGCCGCGCTGACCGCGTGGAACCCGGCCCGCCGGTTCGGCCTGCGGACCAAGGGCACGATCGCGCCCGGGTTCGACGCCGACATCAGCCTGGTCGACCCCGACCAGGCGTGGACGGTGCGCGCGGCCGAGTCGGAGTCGACGCAGGAGTACACGCCGTTCGAGGGCTTCGAGCTCACGGCCAAGGTGACCGACACGTTCGTGCGAGGCAACCACGTGCTGGACTCCGGCAAGATCGTCGGCCGCCCGGTGGGACGGTACCTGTCCAGGCCGCTGGCCTGAGCCGATACCAGAATCAACCGCTTCGTAGGCAACATTTCGCCGCTTCGGTAGAGTCGCCGTGTTGTCTCCGGATTCCCCCTAAGGACATCCCTTGCTCGAGATAGACAACCTCACGCACGTGTACGGCAGCGGCCCCAGCGCCCACCGCGCCATCGACGGGCTGAGCCTGAGCGTCGCCGAAGGCGAGTTGCTGTGCATCGTCGGGCCGTCGGGGAGCGGGAAGTCCACGCTGCTGCGCTCGATCGCCGGGCTGATCAAGCCGACGGGCGGTGCGATCCGGGTCGAGGGCGCGCTGGTCAGCCAGACGCCCGACAACCTCGCGGTCGTCTTCCAGGACTACAGCCGCTCGCTGTTCCCCTGGATGTCGGTGGCCGACAACGTGGCGCTGCCGCTGCGGCGCAAGGGCATGGACAAGAAGGGCCGTCGCGAGGCGGCCGACGAGGCGCTGGAGTCGGTGGGCCTGGCGGAGGCCGGGCGCAAGTACCCGTTCCAGCTCTCCGGCGGCATGCAGCAGCGGGTGGCGATCGCCAGGGCGCTGGCCTACCGGCCGACGCTCATGCTCATGGACGAGCCGTTCGGCTCGGTCGACGCGCAGACCCGCGAGGACCTCGAGGACCTCGTGCTGCAGGTGCGCGGCCACCACAAGATGACGATCGTGCTCATCACCCACGACATCGACGAGAGCGTGTACGTGGGTGACCGGGTGGTGGTCCTGTCCAAGGCCCCGGCGCGGGTGGTGGGCGACCTGAAGGTGGACCTCCCCGTGCCGCGTGACCAGATCACCACCAGGGAGCATTCCGACTTCGTGCATCTGCGCGCCGAGGTCGGACGGCTGGTGCGCGGCGTCGAGTCGGAGACCAGTCCCGCCTGAGATCCCCGCCTGAGAACGCCGCCTGAGAACGCCGAGTGCCGCCGGACTCCGGTCCGGCGGCACTCGGCGAAGATCTTCTCGGCCTCTGTCAGGCAGGCGTGTGCGTGTGGCGCGTCAGCGCGTGCTCCACGAGCGTGATCAGGGTGGCCTTCACCGAGTCACGTGCTCGGGCGTCCAGTTGCACGATGGGCGTGTGCGAGCCCAGTGACAGCGCCTCACGGATCTCCTGCTCCTGGTGGAGGAACGAGCCGTCCCAGCCGTTGATGCCGATCACGAAGGGCAGCTTGGCCTCTTCGAAGTAGTCGATGGCGGGGAAGCTGTCGGCCAGACGACGGGTGTCGACCAGCACGACCGCGCCGATGGCGCCGCGTACCAGGTCGTCCCACATGAACCAGAACCGGTGCTGTCCGGGCGTGCCGAACAGGTAAAGGATCAGGTCACGGTCCAGCGAGACGCGGCCGAAGTCCATCGCCACGGTCGTCGTCGTCTTGTTCGGCGTGAGCGAGACGTCGTCGACGCCCGCCGACGCGTCCGTCATCACCGCTTCCGTGGTGAGCGGCAGAATCTCCGAGACCGCACCCACGAACGTCGTCTTTCCCACGCCGAAGCCGCCGGCCACGACGATCTTCGTCGAGGTGAGGCCGGGGCTAGAGCCTGCGAAGTCCACTGAGCACCCTTTCGAGCAAGTTGAGGTCCGGCTTTCCCGCGTCCAGCGCAGGCTGGTGTACGCGGATCAGGCCCTCGGACGCCATATCGGCGATCAGCACCCGGACCACGCCAAGAGGCTGGCGTAAAAGGGCGGAGATCTCAGCAACTGATCTGACGTTCCGGGTCAGCTGAATAATCGCCTGATACTCCGGACTTAGTAGTGAAATGTCTTGATATTCCGACGTCACGGAGGACACCAGCGCCTCCATGGCGAACTTCATCCGTGGGGCCGTGCGGCCACCGGTCACGGCGTAGGGCCGTACCAGGCTGCTCGGCTTCTGCGGACGTGGAGCCGCCGGATGCGGCGGAGTGTTATCACCAGCCCGACCTTGACCTGACACCATGATCTCCTATCACCGCCCGCCTAGCGGGGGCGGGCCGCTTGCAGCTCGGCGCGGACGGCCGGGGTGAGCACCTGACCGGCGCGGTCGACCAGCAGCGTCATCTGATAGGCCACCAACCCCATGTCACAGTCGGGCGCGGCAAGCACCGCCAAGCAGGACCCGTCACTGATCGACATGATCATCAGGAGCCCACGCTGCATCTCGATGACGGTCTGCGTCACCATGCCGCCCTCGAAGACCCGGGCGGCACCCTGGGTCAGGCTGACCACACCGGAGGCCACCGCGGCGAGCTGGTCGGCCCGGTCCTTGGGGAAACCCTCGGAGAAGGCCAACGGCAGGCCGTCCGACGACACCACGACGGTGTGCGCGACGCCGGGCACATTGTTGACGAAGTCAGTGATCAGCCAACTGATGCCACGTGCTCCCTGGCTCAGTTCTCTCATTTGTCCTCCTCATTCTCTTCTCCGCGGGTGAACGCTCGGCCTTGGCGAACGCCCTGCTGGAAGCTGGAGAGCCGGCTCCGCAGCCGCTCGGGAGAGACCGGCGGCGCAGGAGACGTCGCCTGGGGCTCGGCCGGACTGGCCGTGCCCGGCACCAGGTTCGCCTTCGGCACGCGCCTCGGCAGACCCGAGGCGGTGGTGCCGCCCTGGGCAGGCTCGGCGGCGGCCTGCGCCGCCAGCCAGCCGCTGTCGGCG